>NZ_RCNZ01000126.1:0-46289 GCF_004307525.1 Pseudomonas sp. Sample_21
GATTACTTCCCGCCCCCTCTATATCCAGAGGCCGGCAACGCCAGTACGCCGGTTTCGGGTTCATGATCGGGACCGGCGGATCTTTCCGATCCTGGGTTGCCTGTGGATCGAACACGTAATGCAGCCAGTCCTGCGCTTCCTGGAAGCGCTCTTCATCACGCAACCGGGTGGCAATCAAATGCGGCAGGTGAAAAAACAATTCCCAGAAATTCAGACCGTTGGCACCGTTGAAGGGACCATTGAGTTCAACAAATTCTGCGCCGGTCGGCGACGGTTCGAGAATGAACTGGTTGGACCAGTCCAGCACGGCGTCCACGGAAATATTCGAACGCCTTACCAGTTCCGAACCGAATAATGAATTGAGCCGAACGTATTTCAACGCCAGTCCAGCTTGATTGAATGACAGGAACTGTGCCGTGCCTGCACTGCTCCTGTGCAGAGTTGGCGGGACGAAGTCCATGAGATCGACAATCGTCAGGTCGAATTCTTTCTGTCCTGTAGGGGAACTGGGAGAGGCGAATAAGACCGTGACTGGCGTAGCCCATGTGCCTTTCGCCCGCCGGGAAGTCCACGCTTGAGTTGTCCAGCCACCGCTTGCATCCTGGAGTTCACTAATCGGCGGCGGATCGATATCAGACGATCCCGTCACTTGCAGCACCATATTCAACATAGCGCTTTCAAGTCCCGTGGGACTGCAGAAACCCTGCACCGTCAGCACATCGTTGTCATCGACGCGCGTTGCCATAACGTTCAGACCAAGATAGGGGGTCAGAGAACCATGGTTCGTTATGCGAGGGACAGCAGTAACCTGAATGTCGAGCGGGTGCTGAACCGTATCGCTGCTGACGAATCGCTCCTTGAGTGCCAGATCCAGCCACGCGCCACCGTCCAGGAGGGGGCGCATCAGCACGTCGTAAATCGCATGCACTGTCAGATCCGTTTCAGCAGAATCTTCCGGTGGAGAATCTGCGGGTGACTTCTCAGAGAACTTGCCACTTAACAGAATCCCCAACTTGCCCTTCGGATTAAGGTAATCAGCATGCACAGTCGCAATCAGTCGGGGGGGGCTCGCCAAAAGCTTGTCCTTGCACTCTGAACTGTGCACACACAACGGCGCCGACCACTGCCCGTTCTGTGTCATGAATGCCAGATTGATCACCAATTTGCTCGGGCTGAAAGCCTCCGCTGCGCTGCCGACGACCGCGTCACGCCATTCGGCCCAGACCACACATAACCGGCCATTCCAGAACACCGGGCGGATATCCAGCACCTGATTGGTGGTGGGGATTTCCACCGCTTGCCATTCACTCCAGGCCGCCGGGTTGACCGCCGCGCTGGCCGGGCTCAGTTCGATCTCGGCCTTGCGCCAAAAATACTGAAACGGCTGCACTCGCTGCCGCCCCAGAAAGTAGTAATCGGCTTTGGCCGGTGTCATGCCATCCATGAAACAGCTGATCACATCGAGATCGCAGATTTTTTCGAATGCCTGTAGATACTCCTGCAGCGCAGCCTGCACGGTATCGTTGTTCAAACGGGCCTGGTTAAGGTTGTTTTCCAGATTTCTGAACAGACTGGTTTTGCGCAGTCGCACTGATGGAATGATGAAATTTTCCGGATAGCATGGAATTTTTTGCATCGCCGCCCAATCGGAATAATTGCTGTAAAAAATCCATTCGTGCAGATGACGCTTGTCGAACTCATGATCTCCAAAGCCTGGCTCCAGCTTTCGATACACCGCATGAATGTACTGCTGCACACAGCTTGTCGCTTCGGCAACTCTGGAACTCTTCACCTGATAGGTGTCAAGCGGGTCGATGCGCAGCAATTCAAACAGATCGTCAGGCGTTTTCAGAAACGGGTATCGGGTATTGGCCACTTGACCAATGCAGTATTCGAGCAGGGCCGAGCGACGTTTTTCCAGCAGCCCGCCAATGTTACTCAGTGCCATGATCTCGCTCCTTGGAATATGGCCCGGGGACAAACGTTCGCCAGGCAGTACGCAACGTCCTGCCACTAGCTCCGGGCGAACGTGATGGCATTGGTGAATATTCTTTCGCTTTCCCCAGACTGAGTGCGAACACTGAACACGAATGTGCCGCCCGTCCTGCTTGAAACAAAAACCCGTGTAAGCCCCTGCTGATCAGTAAAACCCTGCGCCGGCCGAATAGTGACGGCATCCCTCTTCTCGGGCGCTTCGATTGTCCAGAACCACTCCACCAGCGAGTTCTGTCCGCGGTTTCCGTAGGCGTCTTCCAGCACCGCATAAAGTTCTACTTCATGGCCGTATTCCACTGTATCCAGAGGCGTAGGTGAAAGTTCCTCAAGCGGGAAAAACAGCGTAGCGAAATCGGCCGTGATCTCGATGGAAGGGGCATATTGCGGCTCGAACAAATCCAGCCAGAGCAATGGCGTGTCGTGACCCATGACATTGCCGGGAATAAACTCGGCCACAAGCGTCCCGTCGATCAGGGTGGTGTCGTCCTTAATGGTGCCCAAAGTGGCGCGCCAATGGACGGTGACGCCACTCAGCGGCTCCCCGTTGGCGTCTTTGAGGGTCACCTTGTAAGTGACTTTTTCGCCTGGCTTATTGGCCACAACGGTGCTGTTATCCACCACTTCGCACGTCATCGTGACCAGCCCTGTGACGTCGCCCGGTGCATGCACAATTGGCGCCTGCGCACTGGACTCGCCGAGCAAGGCATGTTCAGCGGCCTTGGCGTAGGAACTTTTGTCGACCGTCTCGGGCAGATTACCGATCAGAAAAATCGTTAACGCATCCATACCGGTCGCGGTGGACAGCGTCAGCACGCGCATCAACAAATCGAGCTGGCTGAGGTTCTTCAGAATCCCGTCGGCATCGATGCGGCTGACACATTCGCGCACTTCCTGCACGCTCCAGCCAAAAAAATTCGCCAGCTTGATGGCAGACGCCTGTTGCGCAAGCCTTTTCGCATCACCGCTGACTGCCGGCAATGCGTTGACCTGACGCAGGTAATCCAAAAGCTTCTGTGGCGATTGGCCGCTCGCGGCTGAGGCGAGGGCAAAAGCGCGAGTGAGCGTCGTCAGGTAATAAAGAGTGCGCACCGTCAACGTATGTTTGTCGGCCTGAACAAGCCAGTCCTTGTAGCCGCTATCCAGATATTCCTGCAACAGCGCGGCGCTTAACCCAAGTGTCGACACCACCTCACTGCGCCGGCGAATTTCAGCCAGCAGATCAAATGATGCGCTTGCGGCTCGGTCGCGTGTACGGCCGGACGCCTCGGCTTGCATATCGGTTCGCTCCAATACATGCAGGAGTAATTGATGCACCGTGACGCCTGCCCAATCCAGGACCAGCAACGCTTGATCCACACCCACGCCGGCGTATGCCGCCAGCGTCTCCCTTACCAGCGAAGTCTGAGCATCGCGCATCTGTAGAAAAGCACTGACCATGCTGGTGATGATGTTCTGCCGCAATGCTGGCTCGATCTCACCCAAGGCGCTATTGACCGCCCATGAGATTTTTTGAAGGACGAAGGCCGGATACGTCTCAGCGCCTTGCTCATAGGGCAGGATCAGACCATACAAATCGGTTATCGGCCCCAGGCTGTCGGCGGACGTCGCGAGGAATTCGATCCAGTCAGTAGCACCGGCGGTCGGTACGCCAGCCATGAGGAAAGTGCTATTGGACAGCTGTGCCGTCGGCAGCAAATTGCGAATCTGCTCGAAAAACTGCTCATCCTGTTCGGACAGTTCCTGTACCGGTGGCGCGTCGACCGCATGCTGCAACATCCACGACACCGGCAGATTGTTTTGCGCGCACCACTGCACGCAACTTTGCATAGCCTCGATCAGTTCCAGCGCATCCGGTAAACCGTCCGGAACATCGTGAATGACAGGGACACCGGCGAAGCGGTTGATCCACTCATCGCCGCCCAGCATCGACAGCATCAGTACACCTTCAACCGGTGTGATGTTCAACAGCCGGGGCAGCGACACCAAACGATAAAAACTTGAGATGATCGCTGCGTTGCGATTCAGTGTTTCGGTCAAGCCATAAGCCTTGGCCACTGTTTTCGCCAGAACGTAATAAGTCTGCGGATCAATCGCCAGGCCACTGCAGAGCTGGCTGATCGTCAGATCCACCATACCAGGCACAGGTGTTACCGCAAACGCACCGTTGTCGAGCTTGAAAGGTTCGCGATAGCCTGATTCGAAATTGAACAACTGATCGAACTGCGAAAGCGCTTCGCCGCGGCCATAAACCGACATCTCACCGATAAAAACCGCGAAGTCCGCGGCAGTGCATTGGTAGCGCTCGCGCAACTTTTGAAACAGGCCAAGTGCATGCACGACGCCATTGGTTATTTCCATTTTGTCTGAAGAGTCTTCAGGCCGATTGCCGAGCCCTGTCGCCCTGATGGCAGCTGCCAACACTACGTCTACCTGATCGAACGGCAATCCGGTCCAGCTCGCCAGGCGCACCATCCGATTCAGTCGGTCATAATGATTGAACCCGATGGACTCGTCGGGATTTGCCGTCAATCGATGCCGAAGCTCGCTTGCATTATCGATACGCACCGCCGGCGCAGTGTTGTCATTGATATAGATTGACCCCGAGCGCTCGCTTTCCGGATGCTCGGGCTTGTCATCTATATAGGTGACATTGCTCGAGCGCACCGGAGCAAAGTCGCCAATCGACAGCAGGGCTTCGATCTGCCGACTGTCGAGCTTGGTGCGCTCACCCAGGAACACCACCTGATTGAGGAACAGGTATTCGTCGAGCTTGCTGGTACCAAAGTTTTGCGCAAAGAAACTTTCGCGATCTTCGAAATCCGCCCGGGTTTCTGTCAGCAACAGGCGCTGATAAGGGCCAAGCCGCGAAGCATGGGCGAAACCCTTTGCAGTATTGGCACCCCGACCATTGGTTTGCAGAAAATACGGATAAGAGAGGTCGACCCGGTGCTCAAAGTCGCCCACCGACAGATCATGAACCTGCGCGATACCATCAATCGTGACCCAATGCTGGTAATAAGGCAGGCCGTTGGGGTAGCGAGCTGCGATCAGCGCGTCTTCGATCGAATCGACATCTGTATTCGCCGCAATGAATTTTTCCAGCACCTCGACGATGATGTCCACAGACGAGATCGACTGATAAACCGCATTGAAGTCGACGCTCAGTGCCAGCAAATCCGTGCGCCGGTTATGCAGCGCATATTTTTCTTCCTTGTTGATGCCCTCCAGACGGTCACGAACCCAGCGCAACAAGTCGATCAGATAGGCTACTGGCGACCAGATGGACTCCAGCGCATCTGGCGGGCACAGTGCAGCAAAATCGGTACCGATCAGAGCGTGATAATTGGGACCGTCCACGATCGATAGCAAACCGCTGGAGCTGCGCTTTGGCGCGTCCCTGTTCCCCCTCAGCGTCCTCTCGATAAACTGGCGCCGCTGAGACGTGGCTATGCTGTTGGCGCCGCGCCAGAATTGTTGCGCTTGCTCAAAGCTGAGTTGCGGGTGCTCCTGGAGCATGCCTTGAACACCCTTTTCAACCAGTGGATAAATTGATCCACCGTTTTCCAGGTAAGTCTCGAGGTTCTGCAGTCCGACGTCCTGTGCTCGTTGTTTCTCGCTGAACAACTGGTCGAACAGTTGCAGGGCGGGACGGCGCGAATCAACCATGATCAGATTCCTTTAGGCGACAACTGGCCCGCACAGCCCGACATCCTTCGTCGGGCTGCACATTCAGTAAGTACGATTTAGCGCTGCGAAAGCCGTTCAGTCCACTGTCATTTATGACAGGTTTTATAACCGTTCGTCGGAAGTCAGGCTTGAGGAATTGTTGTGAAAAGCCGCGCGGCTTCGACTTCAAAACGCGCACTGTCCGCCCAATCGGACATCGTCGCGTCATCCGCTGCGTCAGTCAGCGTCTGCCGGAATCGGTACCAGTTACCCGCCAGCGGCAGTGCCCGCGTCGCCTCCCCGCGCCACTGCTCATCGACCACAGGTGCCTGAGCCAGCCACTGCACATCCGGGTTGTACCAACTCACGACGGCGCCCACGCCCAGACGGCCCTTGCCGCTGAACTGCACTGGCTGAGTGACCCAGCGTCCCGCCGCCGGCTCGTCGAGGACAGGCACAAAAGTACCCAACATGACCGAGCGCAGGGTTTCAAACGATTCGAAACCGTCCCGGGATGCGACTGCCTCCAGCCGGTAAAGCCCCCCGACCAGCGAACTTGCATCGAGCATCGCTGACCAGGTGCGATTTTCCTGCACGATTCCACTTGCCGGCTCTGAGCGCGTGGCACCGACCAGCGTCACCGTAACCGTATCGCCCGGCACGCCAAAACCGCACACCACCACCTGCTGCCCGATGGCATCGTCCTCGATCGGGGTTTCAATGAAGGGGGCGGCCGGCACGACGTCAAAGTGCAGCGGCTCGCTGTCTTTCGACTCCTGCAGTGTGCCGCTTTCATCCATGAACCTTTGCCGAGCCCAGATTGTTTTGCTGCCCACCGGCAACGTCACTTCGGCTTGCCAAATGCCCTGCCAGTCGACACCGACATTACTGAGCAGAGGTTCGGTGAGCCCTAGCAGACAGACTTCGACAACCCCGCCCCTCATGCCGGTACCCTTGAGCAATGCAGTTCGTGGCAACTTGCCGTTTGGTATCGGCTGGAGAAATTCTGGCGGCAGCAACACCACCGTCAATTCATGCTCGTCACTGTACAGCGACGGTCGACCGTCCAGTGTCTGCTGTGCGTCGAAGGTGTAGAGCCTGAATTCCAGAAGGCTCAGGTCAATCGACCAGTCGCCGTCCTGGCTCAATACTTTCGGCTCTCCCAACGGACGGCCAAACCGTTTGTCACGCAGTTGCAAGGTAGCACCCACCATTCCCATCGTGCCCTCGACCGTTACGACACGGCCGACTTCCGAGCCGTCCGGCGGCTGAGTAATCACTGGCGTGACCATCGGCCTCCTGACAATAAAGGTTCTGGACGCCGGCTCCGAAGTTTGCTGCGCGGCGAGCTGGGTTACCGTGACGGTATGGGAAATATCCGGGGCAAATTCTTTGTCGCGCCTGAACTGCCACGTGCCAGCACTGACGATGCCCTTGTGCACAATGCCGGTTTCGTCGCTGTACTCAATGTTCACGGTTGCACCCGGCCAGCACGTACCGCTGAACCTGGGCGAAAGTCCGTCATCTTCAGGGTCGTTCAGGCCTGGGGCTTGCGGCGCGATGGTGACTTTCAGCACAAACCAGTTTGGCGACTGATGACCGTCGAGAAATTGCTTTATGTGTACCTCACGCTCGAACGACGGTCCCCAGACCGTTGAAGCCTTGGTAGACCATCGCCCGCCGTCGACCTCAGCTTCAGGCGCTTCGAGGTATCCGCTATTGGGCCTGTTTGGATGCACCATGGCTCCGTTGAAGCCTTTGCCGCTGAAGGTCGGTTGGTAGTCGTTGGTGAATTGCACGTCACTGACATCGGGGAGGATGTTTTTGACTTCGAAGGTCAGCGGGAGCGACTCGATCCAGCCGCTGGCGTTGTCAGCGATTTTTTGAATGACGGTAACGTTGTAGGTACCGACAGTCCATTCCTGCGCTGCGGTGCTCCATGTGCCACTCGGCATCACTTCGGCATTTGCGGGCGTGGGAACTTGCACCGCCCCCCCCCTGACGGTGAACTGGATTTCAGATTTGCGTTTGGAATCGTAATAACCCTTGCCGGAGAAAGTTACTGTAGTTCCAGCGAAGGTGACGGTGGGCTGTTGCAGGGTGGGCGGGCGAATCCTGAAGGCCTGTGGTGCACTGCGTCCGGATGACACGCCATCCAGATCCTGTTCGACAACAAGGCTGATCGCCCCTGGCGGCACTTTGATCATCCCCTCCCACGGCCCGTCTACATCGCTAACGACTTCCCAGCCAGGAACGGAATCATTCGTCAGATCGAAAAATGCTCTCAATCGCGCGCCAGCCAGGCCGTTGGTTCCTTTCAGGAGGAAGTCTGGATCATGGATTGCCAACTCAGGTGGTTCGGATATTGACGGCACACCCATGACTCTGAAAGTCGCGGCCTCGGTATAAAAATGACTGATATTCGGTGATTTGAGTTCAGCGGTAACCGAGAACGTCCCACTTACTGGGACCTTTGTTGCCTTAGCCTCCCAACTCGTACCGGCATCTCCGACAGTAATAACGTCGCTCCAGTTCTCATAGTGATTTGAGTGCCCAACTACTCTGATATCAGTACCCGACGCAGCAATACCTCTGAAACCAACCACATCCTTTGCCAACATCAAAGCATTAGCTGCCGGGAAAGTAATTCGAGCGCGGTAGACTGTTATATAACCCGTCCGCTCGGAAACCTTACCACCGTACATTTGATATGCTTGAAACGTTAAAGAATTTTTGTTTTCTGCCACGGTGACTGGCACTGACCAAGGATCGTAGAAAGCCTCTTCTGCCCCAATCGTACCGCGCCCATCGTCCAGGACAACAATATAACGGTATATTGCCCCCGTACCCTTGACAGCGAAAGTTGAAGATGTGAAGTTTCGGATTGCACTGATGGTTGGAATGGGCATCCGATAATTGGCGATCTTATAGGTTTTCAGAACCGGATCACTTGCGTTATCTACATCATAAATATAATCGAACCCCACTGTTACGTTTCTCTGATTGGCGATAATCATTTCTCGATAGGGTTCATCAAGATCGATCCACTCACCGGTCTGGCGAGCACTGCCCGTCAGTTCTCTTACATTACCTTCACCGCTAACCAACGAAAGATAGAATTTTACATTCCCTTCATAACGTCGATTCTCTTTTGCTCTGTACGCTGACACGATGCAAGTAAATGTCGAACCATCGTAGGAGTAGGCATAGCTCACTCGAAGCTGCGCCCACCTACCGTCTTCTTCCGCGTGCAGCTCATGGGTTACAAATGCCACATCCGTTCCGATCTCCTCAGCGCAGACTACCTCTTGTTTCGGGGGCAAGCTGTCGGAAGGATCTTTAATACCATCATCTTGTTCCATGGCCGGATCTCAGAAAGGGCAAGCTGGCTGATAGATAAAACAGGTCACATTCATTGAATACCGATGCGTCGCATCGCTACACCTGTAAAACCTGACAGTCCCGACCAACGGTAACTATTCCACGCCTTAATATGCTTGCGTCCTTCAGCCATTAAACGCGACTGCATCAGCTTGCGTTGTTGCCACACATCACTCAGAGTTCACCAACTTGTACATATGAAACGCCGCCCGGCTTGGCTGATCAGGCGCGCGGCTTCGACTTCAAAACGCGCACTGTCCGCCCAATCGGACATCGTCGCGTCATCCGCTGCGTCAGTCAGCGTCTGCCGGAATCGGTACCAGTTACCCGCCAGCGGCAGTGCCCGCGTCGCCTCCCCGCGCCACTGCTCATCGACCACAGGTGCCTGAGCCAGCCACTGCACATCCGGGTTGTACCAACTCACGACGGCGCCCACGCCCAGACGGCCCTTGCCGCTGAACTGCACTGGCTGAGTGACCCAGCGTCCCGCCGCCGGCTCGTCGAGGACAGGCACAAAAGTACCCAACATGACCGAGCGCAGGGTTTCAAACGATTCGAAACCGTCCCGGGATGCGACTGCCTCCAGCCGGTAAAGCCCCCCGACCAGCGAACTTGCATCGAGCATCGCTGACCAGGTGCGATTTTCCTGCACGATTCCACTTGCCGGCTCTGAGCGCGTGGCACCGACCAGCGTCACCGTAACCGTATCGCCCGGCACGCCAAAACCGCACACCACCACCTGCTGCCCGATGGCATCGTCCTCGATCGGGGTTTCAATGAAGGGGGCGGCCGGCACGACGTCAAAGTGCAGCGGCTCGCTGTCTTTCGACTCCTGCAGTGTGCCGCTTTCATCCATGAACCTTTGCCGAGCCCAGATTGTTTTGCTGCCCACCGGCAACGTCACTTCGGCTTGCCAAATGCCCTGCCAGTCGACACCGACATTACTGAGCAGAGGTTCGGTGAGCCCTAGCAGACAGACTTCGACAACCCCGCCCCTCATGCCGGTACCCTTGAGCAATGCAGTTCGTGGCAACTTGCCGTTTGGTATCGGCTGGAGAAATTCTGGCGGCAGCAACACCACCGTCAATTCATGCTCGTCACTGTACAGCGACGGTCGACCGTCCAGTGTCTGCTGTGCGTCGAAGGTGTAGAGCCTGAATTCCAGAAGGCTCAGGTCAATCGACCAGTCGCCGTCCTGGCTCAATACTTTCGGCTCTCCCAACGGACGGCCAAACCGTTTGTCACGCAGTTGCAAGGTAGCACCCACCATTCCCATCGTGCCCTCGACCGTTACGACACGGCCGACTTCCGAGCCGTCCGGCGGCTGAGTAATCACTGGCGTGACCATCGGCCTCCTGACAATAAAGGTTCTGGACGCCGGCTCCGAAGTTTGCTGCGCGGCGAGCTGGGTTACCGTGACGGTATGGGAAATATCCGGGGCAAATTCTTTGTCGCGCCTGAACTGCCACGTGCCAGCACTGACGATGCCCTTGTGCACAATGCCGGTTTCGTCGCTGTACTCAATGTTCACGGTTGCACCCGGCCAGCACGTACCGCTGAACCTGGGCGAAAGTCCGTCATCTTCAGGGTCGTTCAGGCCTGGGGCTTGCGGCGCGATGGTGACTTTCAGCACAAACCAGTTTGGCGACTGATGACCGTCGAGAAATTGCTTTATGTGTACCTCACGCTCGAACGACGGTCCCCAGACCGTTGAAGCCTTGGTAGACCATCGCCCGCCGTCGACCTCAGCTTCAGGCGCTTCGAGGTATCCGCTATTGGGCCTGTTTGGATGCACCATGGCTCCGTTGAAGCCTTTGCCGCTGAAGGTCGGTTGGTAGTCGTTGGTGAATTGCACGTCACTGACATCGGGGAGGATGTTTTTGACCTCAAAGGTCAGCGGCAGCGAGTCGATCCAGCCGCCGGCGTTGTCTCTGATCTTCTGGACGGCGTTGATCTCATAGGTGCCAAGTTTCCAGCCCGTTACGGCGGTGCTCCAAGTGCCGTTGCGCTGTACTTGTGCGTTGGGAGGCGCGACCGGCATTGGGCCGGCTGGACTTTCGAGGATAGTGAACTCGATTTCGGTTCTGAGCTTCTCGTCGAAATGTCCGGTGCCGGAAAATGTGATCGTTTCATTGGCTTGCGTGTATGTGACCGTGGGCTTGCCCGTGCGTACCCGTATGCCGAAGGGTTGGCTGGTCAGCGATGTCACTCTCAAATAGGTATGCGTGCCGACAATTGAATGCGGACCAGGTGTCAGCGTGAAAGATGCAGACCATGCGCCTGTGGCGGCATCGGTTGGGGTGCTGATTTGAGCTTGGGTGTTTTCCGAACGCACGGCAACAGCACTGGAGATCCCGGCGACGACAGTGCCTGTGAACGTCGATGTCATGTCCACCGTCTGCGTCAATCCAGGAGACGTTATTCGGGGGGGGTCAATGACATAAAAATTTCGTTGGACTGACGGCACAGATGTTGCGCCATCGTATCTTTGACTGGCGACTAGAGAATAATTTTCGCCGAACGCAAACGTATAAGTGCTGGTACCACCCCATGACCCATCAATTTCGATCTTTGCGTCGGCCAATACTTTGATCGATGTGCCTTTGATGTAAACATCCACTCTCGTCATCGCTTGGTGCAGACCGCCTGTACCCGCAAATTGCGGCGTTTGTGTATTTATAACCTGCGGCAACGGCGTGAGCGTTACAGGCTTGAGTACGGTCAGTGACGCTTTCCCCGCGTAGCGCCCCTGCGTACTTCCATACTCCTCACGGATGATGAAATCCTGTAAACCCTGGGGGACATTATCAAGGAGGGTGACAGTCCAATTTCCGTAGCCATTGGTAATGGTCGTTGTGCTCAGTACAGAGCCTGAATTGGGACGCACAAGCGTGATTTTGCTGCCTTTACCGGCGAGGCCTGGAACCGTTGTAGTCACAGTACGATTGCTAGCAATGCGAGCAGCCTTTCTGACCAGCAAAGTCCGCGGTGTCCACCTTGACCATTGATCAACGTAATGCCATCTTCCATCAACTCTGACTTGCAGGTCACTCTCGGGAAGGTCTTCGACTCGAATACTGTGCCAGACGCCCCCCAACCATGCACTTTCAGTGATACGCCGGTAGTAATTATCGGCTCCGTGAAAATCCAGATGAACTTTGTGATAGCGGCCATCGTTTACCGGTATACGAAACTTGAAGTCCATCGTGGTATCTACTAACAGTGACCCGGAGCCGGCCTCATACTCCAAATCCGCGACCAAGATTCCAGGCTCTTCGGAAATCGGATCATCGGATTTTTGGGAAGGGCGATGGTCCTCAGGAAACGGGCGATCTTCTGGAGAATTGGAGCCTGGGTTCTCATGGTCGGACATGATTGAGCTTCCTTATACCGTCGGTATCTGGGTGCCTCATTGAAGAACCGTAAGCACGAAATGACACCTGTAAAACCTGACAGTCCCGACCAGCGGTAACTATTCCCACGCTGCAACATGCAGACGTCCTTCAGCCATTAGCACGCGGCTACATCAGCTTGCGCCGTTGCCTACACATCACTCAGAATCCGCCGGCTTGTGCGCTTTGAAGCTGCCCCGTAACGTGATCCGTGCCGCTGCCAATCAGTGGTCGGGTTTAGTCGCCCGGGTCGTGCATTGCGCATAAGCGTCATCAAGTCGGGTAATCCCTATCCCCGCACTCGATGGTGGCTGTTCGCAGGGCGCCTCAGGGCGCGCCGGTTTGTGCACTCCCGGTCGACTAACCTGCTTACAGCCGCCACCCTTTCGTTTAGTCGCGAAGAGGTGGATGCCCCAACTATGAGTGTGCAGACAATGATCAAACCAACACCCAATCCCCCTGAAAGCGAAGACTCGACCTCTCCCTACGCTTCCGCCGATTCCACCAGACTCCACCAGGCCGCTGAAAAAGCCCTCGATCACTACCTGAAAAAACCCGGCGCTGCGCCGTCGTGCAATTCCGTCGATCGCGGCATGCAGATGTTCATGGTCGCGCCCGACATCAACCCCGAAGCGATGGCCATTCAAACCTACGAAACCTTTTCTTCGGTCAGCATTCTGCTGCTCGACCTGGCGGACAGCCTCGAGGACAAGCCGCGACATCTGGCGATGGCGATCTATCAGTTGAGCGAGATGGGGTTATTGCTGGCGGAGAAGGCGCTGGATCAGGAGCGGGCGATCGCGGTGGCGTGACGTCAAGATCAAAAGATCGCAGCCTGCGGCAGCTCCTACATCTGGAATGCGTTCCACTGTAGGAGCTGCCGAAGGCTGCGATCTTTTGCTGTTCAGGCAGAAGCCGGCAACGGCTGAAAACTGAAGTACTGCTTCAGCGCCAGCACCAGCTCGCCGAACTCCGCCGGCGCACGCCGCAGGATGAAACCAGCGTCGTAATGCAGCGGTGTGGCGTCTTCATGGCACCACACGCAGCAGGCGCTGAAATCGATGACTTGCTGGCTGCCATCGCGGGCGGGGACTTTGAGGCGTAACTGGAAATCTGCGCCGATCATCATCGGCAACTGGCTGATCAGCATCAGCCCGTCCGCAGACACGTTGCCGAGAAAGCCCACGGGTTTGTCGGTGATGCTATTGAACACTCTGAGGTAATACGGCAACTGGTGCCGTTCGATCCGGCGGTCGGTAAACATGATGTGCTGTACGCCATGCAGGGCTCCGCCAGGGAGCCGCACCTGTGCTTCGGAACGAGCCTGTAGGCAGGCCCGCTCTCCCCGCTTCCGGTGTGACGGTCGCGACAATCGCCGTCACTTTTACCACTGCCAGTCGCAGGTGTTGCGCCGCCATCGAGACAAGCCTCGCAAGCGGTTTCCTTGACTATAGCGGAGCTTGTACAGACGGCCAGATTTTGTACGACAGTACCGTCAGAAGCGTGTCGGCCGCACCACCGCAGCGGCGCTGCGTGTCGAGTAATGGCCCAGGCTCTGCAAGGTTTCCAGACGCGCGCGGGCGCGGTAGGCGTATTCGCTGTTGGGGTACGAAGCGATGATGAACTGGTAGGTCTGCACCGCGTCGATGTACAGCTTCTGCCGTTCCAGGCACTGGCCGCGCATCATCGACACTTCCGGCCACACGTACGGGCGGGCGCGGCTCGCACGTTCGACCTTGGACAGTTCAAGCATGACCTGCTCGCAATTGCCACGTTCATAGGCGCTGTAGGCGTTGTTCAAATGATGGTTCATCGACCAACGGGTGCAGCCCGTCGCGGCGAGGACGCTGAGGGCAAGGGCGGCAATGGGCAACAATCGCATGGGGGTTCTCCTGTCTTGTGCTCTGTATCGACCCCTGGTCGAAAATCTTCAGGCGCGTTTGTCCCGAAGTTGCCACGTTCAATAAAGAAAACGATAAGTAGTGCATTCGAACAATGACTACACCCTTCGAGCATAGTAGCCTCTGCCTGCGCTTGAACTCAGGAGTCTTTGCATGTCCGTCCGTCGTACCAAAATCGTCGCTACCCTTGGCCCGGCCAGTAACTCGCCGGAAGTTCTCGAACAGCTGATTCTGGCTGGTCTGGACGTTGCCCGTCTGAACTTCTCCCACGGCACCCCCGACGAGCACAAGGCTCGCGCGAAACTGGTGCGTGACCTCGCTGCCAAGCACGGCCGCTTCGTCGCCCTGCTCGGCGACCTGCAAGGCCCGAAAATCCGTATCGCCAAATTCGCCAACAAGAAGATCGAGCTGAAGATCGGTGACAAGTTCACCTTCTCCACCAGCCATCCGTTGACCGAAGGCAACCAGCAAGTGGTCGGCATCGACTACCCGGATCTGGTCAAGGACTGCGGCGTGGGCGACGAGCTGCTGCTCGACGACGGCCGCGTGGTGATGCGTGTTGAAACCGCCACTGCCACCGAGCTGCATTGCGTGGTGACCATCGGCGGCCCGCTGTCCGACCACAAAGGCATCAACCGTCGCGGTGGTGGTCTGACCGCGCCGGCCCTGACTGAAAAAGACAAGGCCGACATCAAGCTCGCCGCCGAAATGGAAGTCGACTACCTCGCGGTGTCCTTCCCGCGTGACGCCGCCGACATGGAATACGCCCGTCAACTGCGTGACGAGGCCGGCGGCACTGCTTGGCTGGTGGCGAAGATCGAACGCGCCGAAGCCGTGGCCGACGACGAAACCCTCGATGGCCTGATCAAGGCTTCCGACGCAGTGATGGTTGCCCGTGGCGACCTCGGTGTGGAAATCGGCGATGCCGAGCTGGTGGGCATTCAGAAGAAAATCATTCTGCACGCACGCCGCCACAACAAAGCGGTGATCGTCGCGACGCAGATGATGGAGTCGATGATCCAGAACCCGATGCCGACCCGCGCTGAAGTGTCCGACGTGGCCAACGCCGTGCTCGACTATACCGACGCTGTGATGCTCTCGGCAGAATCCGCCGCTGGTCTCTACCCGCTGGAAGCCGTGCAGGCGATGGCGCGCATCTGCGTCGGCGCCGAGAAGCACCCGACCGGCAAGACTTCCAGCCACCGCATCGGCAAGGAATTCAGCCGCTGCGACGAAAGCATCGCGCTGGCGACCATGTACACCGCCAACCACTTCCCGGGCGTCAAAGCGATCATTGCGTTGACTGAAAGCGGCTTCACCCCGCTGATCATGTCGCGGATCCGCTCCTCGGTGCCGATCTACGCGTTCACCCCGCACCGCGAAGCCCAGGCCCGCGCGGCGATGTTCCGTGGCGTCTACACCATCCCGTTCGACCCGGCCTCGCTGGAGCCGCACGAAGTCAGCCAGAAAGCCATCGACGAACTGACCAAGCGCGGCGTTGTGGAAAAAGGCGACTGGGTCATCCTGACCAAGGGCGACAGCTACCACACCACTGGCGGCACCAACGGCATGAAGATCCTGCATGTCGGTGATCCGCAGGTCTGAGTGACCGGCCGCTGAAACGCAAAAGCCCCGCCATGTGAATGGCGGGGCTTTTTGTTGTCTGCATGTCGCTGAAAACCAGTTTTCACAGAACGTCAACTGTCAGTTCTGTCAGTTGTTGCAAGAGCCATTCTTGACTAGCGTGCTACTTCACCACCCAATCACTCAAGACTGGGCACGAGTCGTGATCAAGGAGGATTGAAGATGGACGTTGCGGCAAACATCTCGCCAGGTAAATTCGACCCAACGTTTGGCAATCAGGGCGTTGCCACTCCGAAAAAACCTCCCGATTTTTCAGGAAACCTTGTCCTGCGGGGGGTGATGGTCGACAAATCAGGGCGCACCTATATCGCGGGAAGCGTAGGCCAATCGAACGGTGATGCCTACTACTTGATCAGACTGGATAGCAATGGCGTACACGACACTCAATTTGGCCAGAGTGGCTACGTAACCGGTCAATTTGAGGACGGAGAAGGATCGCATTCCTTCGCTAACGAAATAGTGGAACAGGCCGACGGCAAACTGCTGCTCATCGGCAGTTTCTTTCAGGCTAACCTCAAGCGTGCCATAGGCGTCGTGCGTCTCGACGTCGCTGGCAACCTTGATCCGGCATTCAACAAAACCGGCAAAGTCGCTGTTTACCTCACGGACGACGACACGGCACATCAGAAGCACCAGCAACTACCCAACGCAGCGAACTCAAAAACCGGTAGCCAGCGGTCGACCGTTCTGCCTGACGGCAAGATCGTATTGCATACCACCGTAGATCGGGATGGAAACAAAGTGGCGACAGCCGTCATTCGGCTCTTGCCTGACGGCACACGGGATGTTGAATTTAACGAGGGAGAAATCGCCTATGTTCTCCACCCGAATTTCACTCACACGGAGCTATACGATCTATTGGCAAAACAGGATGGGACCTACGTGCTCGCGGGCTGTGTACGTGGCAATGATCCTTACCGGGCAGTACTCAACCGCTTGACTGCTACCGGGAAAATTGATGACTCGTTCGCCGTTGATGGCTTTGAAGTGATGGATCCGATAGAGAACTCGCTGAGCGTCAATGTCTTGAAAGTTATCGGGCAGACGAATAAGCGGCTGTTATCCGTTGGGTATACCGAGCCTGCACACCATGGCGTATTGATCAGCCGGGAATCCGACGGTAAACCCAACATCCAGTTCAACGCAGGCAAACCACTTCTGAGCAGACTGCAAGGCATTGACACCTTATGGCTTGACGCGTCCATCCAGAGCAGCGGACACATACTTGTTGCCGGGCTGAGTCAAGTGTCCTCTGGTTTTAACCATGTTATTGCCAGATTCACCGATGACGGCAAATTGGACACGGATTTTGCGGATGGCAAAGGCTGGCGAGTGTTCGACCTGGAGAGGGGGATCTGGACCGGGGTTGCAATCGGTGAAGGTAAAATGACGTTCCTCGGCCAAAGGCAAGTCGACGGGCAACGGGTTCAATGCGTCGGCCGTGGATTGATCGAGTGACCTGGCGACGAGTTTACCGGCTGCCCCTGATTGAGAGTTTTATGGTCTGGTCAACCCCTTTCGCGAGCAGGCTCGCTCCCAACTTTGAAATGCGTTCCCCCGTGGGAGCGAGCCTGCTCGCGAAGGCGTCTTGACCGTCACCGAAAAAACCTGCTCAACGCCGCCACCGCCTCCGGCGAACAATGGCGCTCTCATCCAAAAACATCGATCACGGACCATACAATGAACATACAAACATCAAACAGCGCAGGGACCCTGGATTTTGATTTTGGCGCAAATGGGGTCGCGATGATTACCGTGCCGCCATACCCGTCAGCAAGCATCCACGGAGTGGAGATCGGCCCGGATAAAAAAATTTACTTCGTAGCAGCTCAACCTGTGGCATTCCCGACCCAATACATACTCGGCCGGCTATTGAGTGACGGTAAAGTGGACACCGATTTTGGTAAGTCCGGGTTTGTCATAGGTAATTTTCCGGGTTTTGCACTAAGCACGAATGGGGTGCAGTCCTTAACCATCCAGCCTGACGGAAAAATAATTGTGCATTGTATTGTTAAAGGTTCTGCAGGCCAGAACGCCGCGGCTTTTTGCCGCTACGACGCTCAAGGTCAGCCGGATACGGATTTCGGTACAAACGGCCAAACCGTACTGGATATAATTTTATCGCCACCGGCCGTAGCCCCCTCTACAGTCAAGCCTCAATCCTTCGAGGGGAACGCCGCCACACCGCTCAGTGTAGAAGTTTTGCCCAACGGCAAACTACTTGCGTCCCATTATTACAGTTTCGACTGGCAGCAGAGCCATGGCCTGATTATTCGACTCAACGAAAACGGAACGCTGGATACGGATTTCAATCAGATTGGCTACATCGCGGTAATTCATCCCCGATATTTGCTTGGTAACACCGTTCTGCTCAATCTAATGGTACAGGCTGATGGCAAATATCTTGGATGCGGCAATGTCGGGGAACTTTCAGATCCATTCAGTTCGGCCATGTTTGTGCGTTACGACACCTCGGGTAAGCTCGATAGGACATTTGGTGAGGGTGGTTTCGTTACTATCGCCAGCGATGCGCATTCACTTCTGATTCGCAGCATGGTATTGCAACCCAACCAGCACATTCTGGGTGTAGGTTATACAACAGGCGAACCCGCCGTACTGATCAGCATCAAGGCCAATGGTGAGCCGGACGGTGAATTCAATGGCGGCAAGCCCCTCTTTACCAAACTTGAGGAAAGCGCTTTCACCACTTGGCTAGTCGGACGTATTCAAGCGGACGGAAAAGCTGTAGTTGCCGGGGGAGTCAGAAGTGACAATGAAGGATATATTGTCATCGCGCGATTTATCGATGAGCAATTCGACCCATCGTTCAATTATCCGCACGGCTGGGTTCGCACTGAGTTGGGAAGCGGTTTGCACGTAGCAACTGGTTTGACATTACAGGAAGACGGCAAGATTTTGATTTGTGCTCGCCTGCCTGACGGAAAAATCGGACTGTTGCGCTACCACGCCTGATAGGTGGGAGTCCCGCTGTATAAACGGCGGGACGCTTTGTCAGGTGATCCAGAAGGTGGGGTGACTTATCGAAAGCGATTGGCCCAACGACGCTCTCAATGCCGTTGGACAAATCCGATCAGCGCCGCCACCGCCTCCGGCGAACGCAGGCGCTGGGTGAACAACGCACCCTCCTCCTCGATCACCTTGCGTAGCAGATCCCGATCCGGCGCTCGCATCAATTGCTTGCTGATGCGCACCGCTTCGGCCGGCAATTCATCAAACCGCAGCGCCACTTCTCGCGCCTTGCTCAACGCCGCTTCACCGCTGTCCAGCGCTTCGGTGGCGATCCCCCACTGCGCAGCCTGTTCGCCGTTAAAGCCTTCCCCAAGCAGCAATAACTCAGCCGCTTTCGCCTGCCCGAGCAAACGCGGCAGGATCAGGCTGGAACCGAATTCGGGACACAATCCGAGATTGACGAACGGCATGCGCAGCCTGGCGTCGCGGCTGACATAGACCAGATCGCAGTGCAGCAACATCGTCGTGCCGATGCCTACCGCTGCACCAGCGACGGCGGCGATCACTGGTTTGCGGCATTCGAGCAGGTTAAGCATGAAGTGGAACACCGGGCTGTCGAGGTCGCTCGGCGGTTGCTCGATAAAGTCGGCGATGTCGTTGCCGGCGGTGAAGCACTCGGCACTGCCAGTGATCAGCACGGCGTTGATTGCCGGGTCACCGTCGGCCTGTTTCAGTGCTTCGGCGAGGCGGCTGTACATGGCGCGGGTCAGGGCGTTTTTCTTGCCCGGGCGGTTGAGGCGCAGGGTCAGCAAACCGCGTTCGCGTTCCAGCAGGATGGCTTCGGTCATGGCGTGTCTCGCGTCTGAAAATCAGCGTTCAACCACGGCTCACAAACACGTCGGCCAGCAGTTGATTGCGCGGCAATCCGGCCAGGTACAGACGCTTGGCGAAGGCGTCGACACTGGCCGTCGAGCCGCAGACTAAGGCCAGGGTCTGCCGGGAAACAAGGCGCAGTTGCGCCAAAGCGGCGGCCGACTCGGCCGCGGTCCACAGCTCGACACTGAGGTTTTCCCGCTGCGCAGCCAGTGCGGCAAGGGGTTTGGCCAGATAGTGCTCACGTTCGTCATGGGCCAGGTGAATGACGCGGATGGCGCCTTGGTGATCCTGACGCAAGGCTTCGCGCAGCACACCGAACAACGGACCTAAACCGCTACCGGCGGCCAGCAGCCACAGCGGGCGCGCATGCCAGTCCGGGTCATAGTGCAAAGCACCACCGCGCAGCTCGCCGAGGCGGATCGAGTCGCCGATCTGCAGCTTGCGGGCGGCATCGACGAATTCGCCGGGCTGGCGGCAATCGAGGTGAAACTCCAGAAAGCGGTCTTCTTGCGGCAGGCTCGCCAGCGAGTACGGGCGGGCGATGTGGCCGATCCACAGCACCAGATGCTGGCCGGCGCTGTAGCGCAATGGCCGCTGCGTTGTCAGGCGCAGGCGCAGAACGCTGTCGCTGAGCCAGTCCAGCGCTTCGACCAAGGCCGGCAGACCGTCAGTAATCGGGTCGAAGGTATGCACCTGCAAGTCTTCGACCACTTGGCATTGGCAGGCCAGGCGCCAACCGTCCTGACGTTGCTCGGCACTCAAGGCATCCGGGCGGTTGTCGCTGGGCACACCTCGGATGCATTGCACCAGACAGGCATGGCAACTGCCGGCGCGACAGCTGTAGGGCACGGCAACGCCGTTCTGATTGAGACTGTCGAGCAGATTGCTGCCCGGCTCAACCGTCCACTGCCGATCACCGACACGCAATTCAGGCATCGACGTTCTCCCACGCGGCGGCACAGCGATTGCGCCCGTCACGCTTGGCCCGGTACAGCGCCTGATCGGCACGCTGCAACGCCTCATCCAGATCATCGCCCACGGACAGCAGGGTCATGCCCGCCGACAGGCTCAGGTTGCGCACTTGCAGGCCCATCAATTCCACCTCGCTGAAGGCGATGCGCAAACGCTCGCAACACGCGGTCAGGCGTTCGGCATCGCAGTCGGGCACCAGCACCACGAATTCTTCGCCACCATAACGCGCCAGCACGTCACCGTCGCGCAGGCAGGCTTGCGCCACACCGGCAAACGCCTGCAATACCTGATCGCCGGCGGCGTGGCCGTGCAGATCGTTGATGCGTTTGAAGTGGTCCAGATCGATCAGCGCCAGCCCGTGCATTACGTCGCCGTCCAACGCGTTGAGCTCGCGCGAGGCGATGCGCAGGAAATGCCGGCGATTGAACAGCCCGGTCAGTTCGTCGGTGGCCACCAGGTCTTCAAGCTGGCGCATCATCCCGCGCAGGGTGTCCTGATGCGCCTGCAAGGCAAACCGGCGCTGACGCTGACGTTGCCGCGAGACCTGGACAAAACGTGCGTAAAGCACCAGCCACGCCAAAACCATTGCCAGAATGCACACTTGCAACGCCGCGAGCGCAGGCTCGGCCAAGCGGAAGTGGTAAGCGTCCCACAGGGTAATCGCGGAGAAACTGAAGAACACCAGCAGCGCGCAGCGGATGAACACCCGTCGGGTGAGATGGAACAGGCCGAACAGCAGGATCAGCACATAGAACACCAGAAACGCGCCGCGTGCCTCGTCGACATGGGCGATCAGCCACGTCTGCCAGCCCAGCCCCATCAGCACTTGCGCTTCGGTCAGGCTGGGGTCGGCGAAGCGCTGGTTGCGCCCGCTCCAGAACATGGCAAAAAGGCTCGCCTGACTGATGACCACCAGAGCGCTGCCGATGGCCACACCACTGAGCGATTGCTGATAATGCCCGGTGAAAAACGCCAGCCACAGCAGCAGCAAAGCCAATCCGTAGGTGGCCGCAGCGAGGGCGAAGCGTTTGAGCAAAAGGCGTTGAATGGCGTTATGGGTCAATCGTTGACTCACCGTGCGATAGGAGGCTGACCGAGTGTCCTACTCTACAGACCGGATGCCACTTTAGAGGGCCGGTCGCTAAATGACCACCGATTTTCGGGCTCGAAAATTGACGTCAAATGCATGACCTGATTGAGCTGCATTGATGCCCGCACCAGGTCCCTGTGGTGAGGGGATTTATCTTCGATGGGCTGCGAAGTGGCCCCTTGCAACCGGTCAATCACACTGAGCCCACAGTTTTACGACTGCTGCGCAGCCGAGCGGGGATAAATCCCCTCGCCACAGGGTCATCCGACCAAAAGCCAATGTGCCCCCACCACCGAGGCGCGGTATACTGCCGCGCCTTTTTAGCGTCGCGCCACAAAGGGACAGCCATAAGCCGCAAGCCTCAAGCGGCAAGCTCAAGCTGTCCGCGTAATGCTTTAACTTGCCGCTCGAAGCTAGAAGCCTGTAGCTTCCCCACCGTTTTCAGAGGAGCGCGACTCATGACCGTGATCAAGCAAGATGACCTGATTCAGAGCGTTGCCGACGCCCTGCAGTTCATTTCCTATTACCACCCCGTGGATTTCATCCAGGCGATGCACGAAGCCTACCTGCGCGAAGAATCGCCAGCGGCCCGTGATTCGATGGCGCAGATCCTGATCAACTCGCGCATGTGCGCCACCGGCCATCGCCCGATCTGCCAGGACACCGGTATCGTCACCGTGTTCGTCCGTGTCGGCATGGACGTGCGCTGGGATGGCGCCACCATGGGCCTGGACGACATGATCAACGAAGGCGTGCGTCGCGCTTACAACCTGCCGGAAAACGTCCTGCGGGCATCGATCCTTGCCGACCCGGCAGGCGCTCGCAAGAACACCAAGGACAACACCCCGGCCGTAATTCACTACTCCATCGTCCCGGGTAACACCGTGGAAGTGGACGTGGCGGCCAAGGGCGGCGGTTCCGAGAACAAGTCGAAAATGGCCATGCTCAACCCGTCCGACTCGATCGTCGACTGGGTATTGAAGACCGTGCCGACCATGGGCGCCGGCTGGTGCCCACCGGGCATGCTGGGTATCGGTATCGGCGGCACCGCCGAGAAGGCCGCAGTGATGGCCAAGGAAGTGTTGATGGAGTCCATCGACATCCACGAGCTGAAGGCCCGTGGTCCGCAGAACCGCATCGAAGAAATGCGTCTGGAGCTGTTCGAGAAGGTCAACCAGTTGGGCATCGGCGCCCAGGGCCTAGGTGGCCTGACCACCGTGCTCGACGTGAAAATCATGGACTACCCGACCCACGCTGCCTCGCTGCCGGTGTGCATGATCCCCAACTGCGCCGCCACCCGTCACGCACACTTCGTGCTCGACGGTTCCGGCCCGGCCTCGCTGGAAGCACCACCGCTGGACGCCTACCCGGAAATCGTCTGGGAAGCCGGCCCATCGGCCCGTCGCGTCAACCTCGACACCCTGACCCCGGAAGAGGTGCAGAGCTGGAAGCCGGGCGAAACCGTGCTGCTCAACGGCAAGATGCTCACCGGTCGCGACGCCGCGCACAAGCGCATGGTCGAGATGCTCAACAAGGGTGAAACTCTGCCGGTCGACCTCAAGGGTCGTTTCATCTATTACGTCGGCCCGGTTGATCCGGTCGGTGACGAAGTGGTTGGCCCGGCCGGCCCGACCACCGCAACGCGGATGGACAAGTTCACCCGCCAGATCCTCGAGCAGACCGGCCTGCTGGGCATGATCGGCAAATCCGAGCGCGGCCCGACCGCGATCGAAGCGATCAAGGACAACAAGGCCGTGTACCTGATGGCTGTCGGCGGCGCCGCTTACCTGGTTGCGCAAGCGATCAAGAAGTCCAAGGTGTTGGCATTTGCCGAGCTGGGCATGGAAGCGATCTACGAGTTCGAGGTCAAGGACATGCCGGTCACCGTAGCGGTGGACAGCAAAGGTGAGTCGGTACACATCACTGGCCCGGCGATCTGGCAGCAGAAGATCAGCGAGAGCCTGGCGGTAGAAGTGCAGTAAGCTTCTGGCGTCATGAAAACGGCCGGTGCATCCGCAAAAATGCCCCGGCCGTTTTTGTGTGTTCAAACCAATTGCGATAAAAGAATCGCCCAAGCACAGAAAACGATCTTGCGCACCTGTCAGATCTGACAGGTCCATTAGCGGCCCACTCCTGTTAGCGTCTATCCATACGCCCTATGTAGCGCGAATGGATTCGACCATGGCCGATCAAGACCTCAGCATCACAGCTCCTTCCATCGCCAGAAGCTCATCGATCGCCACCATCGGCAAAAGCTGGAGCGCCGTTGGGCCGACCGCCTCGGCTGGATGCGAATTGCTGATCCCGCTATCGAGCGGTCGTGGCTACGGTCCGCAAATACCCTTGGCAATCAACAGCCAGAGCGGTAACGGTTCGTTTGGCCTTGGTTGCCACCTGGGCCTGAGCCAGATCAGCCGCCGCACCAACAAAGGTGTTCCACGTTATACCGAGCACGATGAAATCATCGGGCATGACGGCGAGGTGTGGATGCCAGAGCTCGATGATGCCGGAAACCTGAAGTCGCGCACGGAACACAGCTACAGAGACCGCCCCATTGCCGAACACAACGTCGTGACTTACCGGGCGCGGATCGAAAGTGATTTTTCCCTGCGCGAATGCTGGCATCCGGCTGACGGCGGAGCCCCTTTCTGGCTGATCCACGGCGCCGACGGTACGTTGCATGTCTACGGCAAAACCACCGCCTCACGCCGTGCCGACCCCGACGACCCATCACGCATCAGCAGCTGGCTATTGTGTGAAAGCATGAACGCCCATGGCGAACACATCTGCTACGAGTACAAGGCCGACGATCAGCCTGACGAGCAAGACCCGATTCACGACTACCGCGCCCAGCGCTATCTGCGACGAGTGTGTTACGGCAATGCCACGGCGAGCGATCACCTTTACAGCTGGGACACTGACCGACCGACGGATCTGCCATGGCATTTTCAACTGGTGTTCGATTACGGCGAGCGCAGCAATTCGCTGACGGAGATTCCGAGCTACGAGGAAGTGAACCGCTGGCGGCTGCGGCCTGATCCGTTTTCCACCTATGGCCAGGGTTTTGAGCTGAGCACCCGCAGGCTCTGCCAGCAAGTGTTGATGTTTCATCACTTCCCCGGGGGCCTGGCGACAGAGGCAAAACTTGCACGTCGCCTGCTGCTGGAATATCGACCGATCCAGAACACTGCGCAGTGGGCCTACAGCCAGATCAGCGCGGCGCACTATCAGGCCTTCGATGCGCAAGGCAATGTCGAGCACTCACCGCCGCTAGAGTTCGAATACTCGCCCTTCGAGATCAACAAGGCACCCGCACGCCTGTTGGAAAACGAGACTCAACCGGGCATCGAAGACGGCGGGTTCTATCAATGCGTCGATTTGTATGGCGAGGGCGTGCCGGGCTTTCTCTGCCGCTACGACAACGCCTGGTATTACCGAGAACCGCTACGCGCGGCGCCTGGTACCGAACTGATCGGTTACGGCCCATGGGTTTTGCTGGACAGGATCCCGGTGGCAGATCGCAACCGCGCCGTGGCGCAACTGCTTGATCTGACCGGCGACGGCCGCCTGGACCTGATCATCGCCCGGTTGGGTTACTGCGGGTTTCATGCGCTGAATGCGCAGCGGCAATTCGAACTGTTCAGCGCGTTCGACAAGTTTCCCCGGGAACACCAGGATCTGACTTTGACCATGGGGGATTTCAGCGGCGACGGGCTGATGTCAGCGGCCAGCATCAGCCCCGACCGCGTGCGCCTCTATGCCAGCCTGCGCGAAAAAGGCTTCGCCGCCGCACAGGAAATACCCCATGAATACGCAGACGACCGTCTGCCGGTGTTCAGCAACTCGCGAACCGAACTGGTGCTTCTGGGCAACCTGCTCGGCAGCGACATGCCCGAGCTGTGCCGCATCCGCCATGACGAGGTCCGCTGCTGGCCGAATCTTGGTCATGGCAAATTCGGTCAAGGTCGCAAGATCAGCGCCCTGCCCTTCACCCATGAAGAATTCGACGCCTCGCGGGTACGTCTGGCCGATCTCGATGGCTCCGGCGCGCCGGCATTGATCTATCTCAAATCCGAAGGGTTCGACATTTACCTGAACCGGGGCGGCAACGGCCTGGAGCAGATTCCCGTCAGCGTGCCGTGGCCTGAAGGCGTGCGCTATGACCGTTTGTGCCAGGTCAGTTTCGCCGACCTGCAAGGCCTCGGTTGCGCCAGCCTGATTCTGACGGTGCCGCATATCCAGCCGCGGCATTGGCGCTACGATTTTGTTGCAGCCAAGCCCTACCTGCTGGTCAACAGTAACAACAACATGGGCTGTTCCAGCAGCGTGACTTATCGCAGCTCGGCTCAGGAATGGCTGGATGAAAAGGAGCGGCTGCTGGCACTTGAGCGTGCACCGGTATGTCACCTGCCCTTTCCGCTGGCCGTGGTGAAGAAGCAGGAGCAGCACGACGAGATCACCGGCAACCGGTTGACCCAGTCGTTCACTTGGCGCGAAGGGTTCTACGACGGCAGGGAGAGGGAATTTCGCGGGTTCGGCTACTTGCAGCAACTTGACTGCGAGGTTGGAACCGATCCTTCAGAGCCTGGCTTCAGCGAGCCGGTGCAAACATGCACCTGGTTTCACAACGGTCAGGAAATCAATCGCTCCCGCGACGATTATTTCAGCGCGGATGTGAACGCCTGCCCGTTGGGCGAAACCCTGTTCAGTCGTTACCACCCCAAAGGTGAAATCGATGAGCCCGTCACTCCGGAGGAGTCCGACAGTCGCTATCGGATTGCGCAGGCACTGGTTGGCTCGGTCGCTCGAACAGAAATTTTTCCCTACCGCGCCGATGCGCAGGCGCCCGGTGCAGCCGCACTGTACTCGGTAGAAGAGAAGCGCTATCTGGTTCGCGAGGTGCGGCCACAGGGTCCATATGCCGCAGCCGTTCTGCTGCCCCTTCAGGTCGAAGCCATCAGCTATCAGTACGACGGTTTTATCAACGACCCGCTGTGCCGCCACGATGTCACCCTGCGCTGGAACGCTTATGGCGCCGCGACCCACGCACTTACGGTGAGCTATGCGCGCAGGTTGACCGCCCAGAGCCCGCCCCCCTTCACCGAAGACCATCTGAATCAATGGTGGTCCGACGCTCACGACGAGGCGCAACAATACTTTTACATCAGTGAAACCCGTGCACGTCTGATCAATCTGCCAGAGCCACAGCAATGGCGATTGGGCTTGCCGTATCTGGAACGGGGCGATGCGCTGAAATTGGCCAAAGGTACGCTCCCCGGCGAGTTGAACCCGGCACGGGTGTCTTTCGAATCACTGAGAGAGCTGCAGGATACGCAAGAATGGGCCATGGAAAGGGTACTGACTTCGCAATCCATACAGCGTTATGTGGACGTAGAGGGTATTGAACTGGATGACGGCGTCGCCGGATTCGAAGCGCTGTCGCACTCTCTGGAGCTTGCCCTGCTGGATAAAACCGCGCTGGACGCTTACAGCATTGTGCCGGACCTGAATATCCGCGAGGCCCTCGCGGCAATTGGTTACTCACCCATGGCGCTGCTGTTCGAAGCACCGCCCAGCGAGGAACCAAACCTTTGGTCGTCGCGGTTCAATCTGGCCCGGTACGGCGGCTTGCAAGCGTTCTACAACGTGCTCGATTTCAATGAAACGCCAAGCCATGGCGTGACCAAAGCCGAATACGATCAACACTATCTGACAGTCATGCGCATGGAATTGCCCGACGGTTGTGCCGTCCAGGTCGCGGAGTTCGATTATCACGCCCTGAAACCCAAGCGAATCACCGACGCCAATGACAACACTGAAGAAGTCATCTACGAGCCTTCCGGTCAGCCGCTGGTCATCAGCTTTCACGGTACCGAGAACGGCAAACCTGCCGGATTCGACAAGCTGACCGATGACTGGACCTTGCCGGATCCCAGTCCGGAATACGCCATTCAGTTTCCGGAAGATACCGTAGGACACGCAGCGAGCACTCTGCACAAAAACCTTTTCAGCTGGATGGGCCTGATACCCGCCTCCACACTTCAAAGCCGCTCGATCAAGCAAGGTGACCTGTTGCCCGGCGGGCATATCCGTGCCAGCGCACGTCGCCGGCTTGCGCGAAATCCCGGCCCGACGCCTGAAGACCAGCAATTGCTCACGGCCATTGAACTGGCTTACCGAGAACCGGTTCACACCGTAGTGCTCAGCGCCGACCGCTATCCGTACGACGCCATAAAGGCGCAGATCCAGATCGTCAAAACCTGCGTCGACGGCTTTGGTCGGGTACTGCAAACCCAGCAGAAGGTCGATCCGGGGTTGGCTTATGTGGTGGGTGAGGATGGTCAATTGCTGATCGAAGAAGGTGAGCAACCGACGCAGACACGCTGGCGCATCAGTGAACGCGTCGAATACAACAACAAAGGTCTGCCGCAGCGCCAATACCGGCCGTTTTTCGCCAACACCCACCGCTACGTCAATGATCAATCGCTGCGCCAACTCGGGTTGTTCGATCAGCTGTTCTATGACGCAGCGGGGCGTCCGATCAAGCTGATCAATGCCAAGGGCGACTTTTCCCGCGAGACTTATCATCCTTGGTATCACGCCAGTGAGGACTTCAACGACACCGCTGAAGAGCTGGTGTCTACGCGTGGGTCAGGCTCATGACCGCCTCCGCGCATTGGCGCACGCCTTCGCTGACCGTCAGCGACGGGCGTGGCCTGCCAGTCCGTCAGGTCGCTTATTTGCGTACCGTGGCGGGTGACACGCCGAAAGCTCTCGTGACTCGCCAGCGCCACGATGTCGCCGGGCGTCTGGTCGCGCAACAGGATCCGCGCCTGCCGACAGCAAACACAACCAGCGTGTTTGCGCTGAACGATATCGCCGTGTTTACCAACAGCCGGGATAGCGGCTGGCGCCTGCTGCTGCCGGGCAGGGCCGGGGAGCCCGGACACCGTTGGGATGAGCGCGGCCACGTCTGGCAGTCGACCTTCGACGAGCAATTGCGCGTGGTGCAGCTCGAAGTTTCGGGAAACGGCGAAAATCAGCTCGATACCTTCACGTACGCCCCAGGCTCTGCCGAAGCAGACTCCAACCTGCGCGGCCGGTTGATCCGGCAGACAGATCCGTCAGGTTCGCTGGACATCACCGGCTATGCCCTCACCGGACAGGCACTGGTGGAAAAGCGCACTTTTCACGATAACGAAGCGTTCACCAGCCATCAGGTGTTCAGTCCGCTTGGCGCCGTGCTTGAACAGACCGATGCCGGCGGCCATCGCAGAGCATCGCGCTATGGTCTTGCCGGGCAGCTCAGGCAAATGGAGCTGCAAGTCGAGACGAAAGTCACGCAGGTCTTGCTGGATGCGCAGTACAACGCGAACAATCAGATCATCTCGCAGCTGGCCGGTAACGGTGTCCTGAGTCAGTGGACGTATGACCCGGCCGACGGACGCCTGCATACGCGCACCAGTCAGAAAACTGCTCACCCCAGATTGCAGGATCTGCAATATTTCTACGATCGCATCGGCAATATCATCCGCATCGAAGACCACGCCTTCGAGCCCGTCTGGTTCGCCAATCAACGGGTCGACGGCCACCGCGAATTCAGCTACGACTCTTTGTACCGGTTGGTCCGCGCGACCGGTCATGACGACGCGCTGCCCCCGGACATTCCCGGCCCGCCGCGACCGCCCGACGAGAAAAACCGCCTCAATTACACCCAGACGTATAGCTACGACGATGGCGGCAATCTGACCGAATTGCGTCATCAGCGCGACGGCAACAGTCGTACCCGCACGATGTACATCGACCAGAAAAGCAATCGCGGGGTGCGTTGGGAAACGGGCGACGAGCCGCCGGACTTCGGTACCTGGTTCGACCCGCACGGCAATCAACGCAAGCTGCGCCACGGTCCGTCATTGCAATGGAGCAGGCGTGATGAGCTGGAGCGCGTGGATCTGGTTATCCGTCAGGACGGCGATAACGATGCCGAGTATTACCAGTACAGCGCCGGCCAGCGGGTCCTCAAATGTCATGAATGGTTCACCGACAAGGTCCGCCATTTCCACCAGGTGCGCTACCTGCCGGGGCTGGAAATTCGCAGCAAGGACAACGGCGAGGAGCTGCACATCATCAGCCTCGGTAACGCGCGCTGCCTGCATTGGGCGCAACGTTCAGTGCCGATAGACGACCAGATGCGCTACACCCTCGAAGACCACCTCGGCTCTTGCGTAATGGAGCTCAATGAAAACGCTGTGGTCACCAGCGCAGAAGGCTATTACCCGTTCGGCGAAACCGCGTGGATGGCGCCGGAATCGGAAATCGAATACCGCTTCATCCGATATTCCGGCAAGGAAATGGATGTCAGCGGTTTGTACTACTACGGCGCCCGGTATTACGCGCCGTGGTTGCAGCGTTGGGTCAGTACTGACGCCGAGCAGGCGGACGGCCTGAATTTATATGCATTCGTGGGAAATAACCCGATCCGTTTCATCGATCCGGACGGCAACAAGCGTGCAGAAGGCGTGATCATGCTGTATTCGGCGTTCGCATCCGCCGTGGAAGGGCATTCCGAAGAAGTACTGGGACAGCTGCACAACATCATTCATCAGGATGTTGCACTGAGCATGGCAATGAATCTGGCGGGAGAAACCCTCAGAGGCGTTATCGGTTATGAGGGTGGATCCATCGGTGGTACGCAATTTGACACCATGATCCCCGCTCTTGAAGTAAAGCCGAATGTGTTGAAACCCTCAGGCTTGATCGGCGGCAACATCGGTGGAGATGTCGCCGCAGCTATTGGCGAACCACTGGCTGACCATGTCAGGCTTCGCGTCGGTCCTTTGATACCGCAGACCTCGCAGATGTCCGTCAGCGCGATTGATCAAAGTCTGGGAATTCAGGAATCGGTCAGGGAGATCAACTCCTGGAAAGACTTCAGGAGGGAGCTGCTCCATCCAGCACTCAATGCGATCACCAACCCAGTGTTTTTGATGAACAGAGTATTCGGATCGGTAATCGCCATCATTCCCGGCGCACTGAATATCGGAAGTCGGGCGCAGGAAGCACAGGACATCAAGAACCGCCTCGACCCGGTGAAAATCGAAAAGATCGAGAAAATGCTCAGCGACTGGAAAGCAGCCATCGAAGAACGGTCTGCATGGGCAGAAAATGCCTTTGATGCACTGGGCGTTGACAGTGTTTCGCCCGCCAATGTGCTGCCGAATGCGAACAGCAACACGTCCAGCGAAACGTTGGCGGTCATCACGCGTTCCGGCCTGCAGCAAAGGAACCGGGCTGTACTTGCGAACATCGCGCAAGCGCAGGCCGGCCTCGCGCATTACAAAGAGATGGGGTCGACGGACAACCAGTATTTGGCAAGGCAGCGACATCTGGCATCGAAAAAAACTGGCAGTCCACTGGTTGCCAAGTTTAAAAATGGACGATGAAACCATGCACTTGCGCACGCCGTCCTTATCGGCCACTGACGGTCGAGGCTTTACTGTCCGGCAGGTCGATTACCTGCGCAACCTGGCCGGCGCCTCCCCCAAAGCCCTCGTGACTCGCCAGCAATACAATTTGGCCGGCCGTCTGGCACTGCAGCAGGATCCGCGTCTGGCCGTTGCCAACGTCAGCACCGTTTACGCGCTGAACGGCGATGCGCTGTACACCGCCAGCGTTGACAGCGGCCAGCGTTTGATGCTGCCCGGGTTGGCCGGCGAGCCAGTGCAGCGATGGGACGGCCGCCACCAGCATTGGCAGTCGTCGTTCGACGAGCAACTGCGCGTGGTGAAGCTCGAGATGACCGGCAACGACAAGACACAACTCGATACCTTCACCTATGCCGACGGTTCTGCCGATACAGGTAACAACCTCCGTGGCCAGTTGATCCAACGGACAGATGCCTCCGGTTCGTTCGAAGTTGCCAGCTACGCTCTCACCGGCCAACCACTGCAAGAGACCCGCCTGTTTCACGACGGCGCATCTTTCGCCAGCCATCAGGTATTCAGCCCGCTCGGTACCATGCTCGAGCAAACCGACGCCGGCGGGCATTGCCGGCAATCGCGCTACGGAGTCGCAGGACAGCTTAAAACAGTGGATCTGCTGATCGGAGGCACAGAACGGCACCACGTATTGCTGGCTGCGCACTACAACGCCAATGGCCAGATCATCGAGCAACAGGACGGCAACCTGGTGCTCAGCGAATGGACCTACGATCCAGCCGACGGACGCTTGCGCACCCGGATCAGCCATAAGCCCGGCCAACCCGCATTGCAGGATCTGCAATATTTCTACGATCGCGTCGGTAACATCACTCGCATCGAAGACCACGCCTTCGAGCCCGTCTGGTTCGCCAATCAACGGGTCGACGGCCACCGCGAATTCAGCTACGACTCTTTGTACCGGTTGGTCCGCGCGACCGGTCATGACGACGCGCTGCCCCCGGACATTCCCGGCCCGCCGCGACCGCCCGACGAGAAAAACCGCCTCAATTACACCCAGACGTATAGCTACGACGATGGCGGCAATCTGACCGAATTGCGTCATCAGCGCGACGGCAACAGTCGTACCCGCACGATGTACATCGACCAGAAAAGCAATCGCGGGGTGCGTTGGGAAACGGGCGACGAGCCGCCGGACTTCGGTACCTGGTTCGACCCGCACGGCAATCAACGCAAGCTGCGCCACGGTCCGTCATTGCAATGGAGCAGGCGTGATGAGCTGGAGCGCGTGGATCTGGTTATCCGTCAGGACGGCGATAACGATGCCGAGTATTACCAGTACAGCGCCGGCCAGCGGGTCCTCAAATGTCATGAATGGTTCACCGACAAGGTCCGCCATTTCCACCAGGTGCGCTACCTGCCGGGGCTGGAAATTCGCAGCAAGGACAACGGCGAGGAGCTGCACATCATCAGCCTCGGTAACGCGCGCTGCCTGCATTGGGCGCAACGTTCAGTGCCGATAGACGACCAGATGCGCTACACCCTCGAAGACCACCTCGGCTCTTGCGTAATGGAGCTCAATGAAAACGCTGTGGTCACCAGCGCAGAAGGCTATTACCCGTTCGGCGAAACCGCGTGGATGGCGCCGGAATCGGAAATCGAATACCGCTTCATCCGATATTCCGGCAAGGAAATGGATGTCAGCGGTTTGTACTACTACGGCGCCCGGTATTACGCGCCGTGGTTGCAGCGTTGGGTCAGTGCCGATCCGGCGGGGGATGTGGATGGGTTGAATCTGTATGGATTCGTCGGTAACAACCCGATCGTTCATGTCGACCAGACCGGTGCCTTCAAAGTGGTGTTTGACCTGATCAGAAAAGCGGTGGGTATTTTTGATCAAGCGCAAACTGCGGCGGAGCAATTGCACAACCTGACCACCGAGTTCGATGGCCTGATTCCTGAAGGCCAGAACATCGAGGAGGTGCGCAAAAGCATGACGTTCGGCAAATTCATCACCTCCCGGGCCGGCATCAAATCGGTCTTTTACGGTATCGGCAAAGGCATCGCCATCGGCAGTGTCATCGGCACCGTGGTACCCGGAATCGGCAACGCCATCGGTTCCGGCGCAGGGGCAATCGCGGGGGCAATAGTGTTTCCGGTATTGCGTTACCACTTCTTCAAGAAAGGTTTGAAAGCAGCGCAGACACTGCACACCCAAGAGCTCAAGGACGGGCTGAAAACGCTGGGCGACGGCGCTGCAAAAGCCGTCGACGGCGCGGGGGCTCTTCTTGATGAAGGTGCTGCGCTTATCGACAGCATCAAGACCTTCACGGATAACCTCAACAGCTACTCCGAGCACATCCAGAAGATGTTCTATGCCCAACTGGACGCACTGGATGCAGAAAAACAGCGTCAGGTCATGAAGCTGTCCAGGAATGGTGTAGACCCGTTCGAAGCCATCGACAAGGTCATGCAAACCGCACAGGCAATCATCGAAGCGCCGAGCGAGGCGCAAGGCGTGACTGAACGCCTGCAGCAACTGGAGCGCTCGCTCGCTGCCGAACCTCAGGCAAGACCGGTGCCGAAGCCGAGGTTGAATCTTGTGCATCGACGTCAGGTACAGGAGACAGCTGTTTAGCAGACACGGCCGGCGCGAACAGCGCGCCCGGCCATCTCGGCCCATGCTATCGTGCCCGCCCGTCCTGCCGACCTTTGATCCAGCATGCTGCCGACTTCCCGTACCCTGCGTCTGTCGTTGTATTCCCTGCTGATCATCGCCGGCACGGTCATTGCCGCGACGCTCGCGATGCGCCACGCCGAGCGTCAGGCGCTGGAAGAAGACGCGGCCCGCGCCAATCAGCAACTGGGGTTGTACGCCAACTCCTTGCACACCCTGATCGACCGCTATCGCGCCCTGCCCGCCGTGCTGGCGCTGGACCCGCAATTGCGTTCGGCCCTGGCCGGCCCGGTCGATGCTGCGCAGCAAGCGGCATTGAATGTGAAACTGGAAAAGATCAACGGTGCGGCGCAGTCCTCGACCCTTGAACTGCTGGATCGTACCGGCCTGGCCGTGGCCGCCAGCAACTGGCGCTTGCCCAGCAGTTACGTTGGCCACAATTACGGCTTCCGCCCCTACTTCAGCCAGACCCGCACCCAAGGCACCGGGCGTTTTTACGCAGTGGGCGTGACCAGCGGCATTCCCGGCTATTTCCTTTCCAGCGCCGTACTTGGCGGCAACGACGAGTTTCTCGGCGCGATGGTGGTCAAGCTGGAATTTCCCGAACTGGAACGCGAATGGAGTCAGGGCAGCGACACGCTGCTGGTCAGCGATGCACGCGGGATCATCTTTATCGCCAATCAGCCGGGCTGGCGTTATCGCGCCTTGCGGCCGTTGAGCGCCGATGATCTGGCAGAGATCAAAACCACGCGTCAGTACGACAAGCAATCGCTGCTGCCGCTGACCCATTTGCCGCTACGGCGCTTCGATGACAACAGCGATCTGCGCCGGGTCGAAGGTCCACAAGGCACGGCGGACTATCTGTGGGAATCGCTGCCACTGGCGACCGAAGGCTGGACCCTGCACCTGTTGCGCCGCCCGCAAGTGGCCTTCGAAGATTTGCGCAACGCCGCGCTGGCCGCCTCCGGTGTGTGGCTGGCGCTGGTGTTCTTGTTGCTGTTTCTCAATCAGCGCTGGCGGCTGGCCAAGGTCCGTCAGCGCAATCGCGAAGAACTCGAGCGTCTGGTCGAGGAGCGCACCCGCGACTTGCGCACCGCGCAGGAAGGTTTGGTGCAGTCGGCCAAACTCGCCGCGCTGGGGCAGATGTCCGCCGCACTGGCCCACGAAATCAATCAACCGCTGACCGCCCAGCGCATGCAGCTGGCCACCCTGCGCCTGCTGCTCGAACATGGCCGTGTCGATGACGCCTACAAGGCGCTGAAACCGGTGGACGATATGCTCACGCGCATGGCTGCCCTCACCGGCCACCTCAAGACTTTCGCCCGCAAAAGCCCGAGCGGTCTGCGCGAACGTCTGGATCTGGCGACGGTGGTCGATCAGTCGCTGCAACTGCTCGATGCGCGACTGCGTGACGAGCAGGTCAGCCTGGTGCTGCATCTGACCCGTCCGGCGTGGGTGCGCGGTGATGCGATTCGTCTGGAACAGGTGTTGATCAATTTGCTGCGCAACGCGCTGGATGCGATGCAGGGTAAAGCCTGCAAGCGCCTGGAAATCCGTCTGGAGGCCGATGAGCAATTGTGGCGGCTCAGCGTCAGCGACAACGGCGGCGGGATTGCCGAGGAACATTTGGGCCAAGTGTTCGATCCGTTCTTTACCACCAAACCGGTGGGCGATGGTCTCGGCCTGGGGCTGGCAGTATCCTTCGCCATCGTGCATGAATCCGGCGGGCGCCTGAGCGTCGAGAATGGCGACCACGGCGCAGTGTTCAGCCTGACCCTGCCAATCGATCTGGAGGCACACATCTGATGCTCAATTCGGTGATGGTGGTCGACGACGAAAGCAGCATTCGCGACGCCGTTGAACAGTGGCTGAGCCTGTCGGGGTTTCAGGTGCAATTGTTCAGCCGTGCCGAAGAATGCCTCGCCGCGCTCCCGGAACATTTTGCCGGGGTGATCCTCAGCGACGTGCGCATGCCCGGCATGGACGGCTTGCAATTGCTCGCGCAAGTGCAACAGCGCGACAGCGATCTGCCGGTGATTCTGCTTACCGGCCATGGCGATGTGCCGATGGCGGTCGAAGCCATGCGCGATGGCGCCTACGACTTTCTGGAAAAACCGTTCAGCCCGGAAACCCTGCTCGGCAGCCTGCGCCGGGCGCTGGACAAACGCCGCCTGGTCCTGGAAAACCGCGCCCTGCACGAACTGGCTGACAACCGCGCTAGGCTGGATGCGACGTTGCTCGGCGTGTCCCGCGGCTTGCAGACATTGCGTCGGCAGGTGCTGGATCTGGCGACGTTGCCGGTCAACGTGCTGATCCGTGGTGAAACCGGCAGCGGCAAGGAACTGGTCGCGCGTTGCCTGCATGATTTCGGCCCGCGCGCCGGCAAACCTTTCGTGGCGCTGAACTGTGCGGCGATCCCGGAGCAATTGTTCGAGGCCGAACTGTTCGGCCATGAGAGCGGCGCGTTTACCGGCGCCTCGGGCAAACGCATCGGCAAGCTGGAATACGCCGATGGCGGCACGCTGTTTCTCGACGAGATCGAAAGCATGCCGCTGGCCCAGCAGGTGAAATTGCTGCGGGTCTTGCAGGAACAGAAACTCGAGCGGTTGGGTTCGAACCAAAGCATTCGCGTTGATTTGCGTATCGTCGCGGCGACCAAACCGGACCTGCTCGACGAAGCTCGCGCCGGGCGTTTTCGTGAGGACCTGGCGTATCGCCTGAACGTCGCCGAACTGCGCTTGCCGCCGCTGCGCGATCGCCGCGAAGACATTCCGTTGCTGTTCGAGACCTTCGCGCAGAATGCCGCTCAGCGTCTGGGCCGGACCTTTCCGCCGTTGACCGGTGCGCAGCTCAGTCACTTGCTCAGCCATGACTGGCCGGGCAACGTCCGCGAACTGGCCAACGTTGCCGAGCGTCAGGTACTGGGGCTTGATGAACCGGTCGCCGGAATCGACCCGGGGCAATCGCTGGCGGCGCAGCAGGAAGCGTTCGAAGCGCAATGCCTGCGCGCGGCGCTGACCCGGCACAAGGGTGATGTCAAAGCCGTGCTCGAAGAACTGCAACTGCCGCGCCGCACGTTCAATGAAAAGATGCAGCGGCATGGGTTGAGTCGGGAGATGTTTCTGGCGGAGTGAGGCAGAGATTTGTGGTGTAGCTGAAATCCATCCCCCTCACCCCAGCCCTCTCCCCCAGGGGGCGAGGGGGAAGGGAGCCGATCTCCATGCTTTCCCGAATCTGTATTCGACTCGATATTGCAGGTCGATGTAACCCACAAGAACACCTCGGTCAGTCCCCTCTCCCTCTGGGAGAGGGCTAGGGTGAGGGGCTTTTGATCTTCACGCGGTAAGCGGAAATCCGCTCACTCAGCCCAATCAGTCGGCACAAATCCGCTCACTCCTCCCCGCCACCCCTTCTAAACCGGCCCCTCACCCCTTGGCACACCTCCTGCTATAGCCCTGGCAGGCTGCGTTCCGACGCGCTCCACAAAAACAATTAAACGAAGGATCCTTCAATGGATAACTCCAACGCCCTGCCCCTTGGGTCGGCTGCCGTGCCGGCCAAACCGAGAACCACCGCCAGCCGGATCAAATCGATCTTCAGCGGCTCTGTCGGCAACATGGTCGAGTGGTACGACTGGTACGTGTACGCCGCCTTCTCCCTGTACTTCGCGAAAACCTTTTTCCCCGCCGGTTCCACCACCGCGCAACTGATGAACACCGCAGCGATCTTCGCCGTGGGCTTCCTGATGCGTCCGATCGGTGGCTGGCTGATGGGCATGTACGCCGACAAGGTCGGGCGCAAGAAAGCGCTGATGGCCTCGGTATACCTGATGTGCTTCGGCTCGCTGCTGATCGCCCTGAGCCCGAACTATGAAACCATCGGCATCGGCGCGCCGATCCTCTTGGTATTCGCCCGCCTGCTGCAAGGCCTGTCGGTCGGTGGCGAGTACGGCACCTCGGCGACTTACCTGTCCGAGATGGCGACCAAGGAACGTCGCGGCTTCTTCTCCAGCTTCCAGTACGTGACCCTGATCTCCGGCCAGCTCATCGCCCTCGGCGTCTTGATCGTGCTGCAAAACATGCTGACCACCGAACAGCTCTACGCGTGGGGCTGGCGTATTCCGTTCGCCATCGGCGCGCTCTGCGCAGTGGTAGCGCTGTACCTGCGTCGCGGCATGGAAGAAACCGAGTCGTTCACCAAGAAAGAAAAATCCAAGGAAAGCGCCATGCGCACCTTGATGCGCCACCCGAAAGAGCTGTTGACCGTGGTCGGCCTGACCATGGGCGGCACCCTGGCGTTCTACACCTACACCACCTACATGCAGAAGTATCTGGTGAACACGGTCGGCATGAGCATCTCCGACTCGACCACCATTTCCGCCGCCACGCTGTTCCTGTTCATGTGCCTGCAACCGATCATCGGTGGCCTGTCGGACAAGATCGGTCGTCGCCCGATCCTGATCGCGTTCGGCGTGCTCGGTACGATCTTCACCGTGCCGATCCTGATGACCCTGCACACCATCCAGACCTGGTGGGGCGCGTTCTTCCTGATCATGGCGGCGCTGATCATTGTCAGCGGCTACACCTCGATCAACGCGGTGGTCAAAGCCGAATTGTTCCCTACCGAAATCCGCGCCCTGGGCGTCGGCCTGCCGTACGCGCTGACCGTGTCGATCTTCGGCGGCACTGCCGAATACATCGCGCTGTGGTTCAAGAGCATCGGCATGGAAACCGGTTACTACTGGTACGTCACCGCGTGCATTGCCGTGTCGCTGCTGGTGTACATCACCATGAAAGACACCCAGAAGCATTCGCGGATCGTGACTGACTGACGGGGCTACATCGCTGGCAGGCCACAAAATCTGTGTCCTGCCACGAACCCTACGGGGTCTCGCGTCTGGCTGGAAATATGCGCCGGGTCCTTGCACTATGGCTGCATCCGAATGCAGCTCAGGAATCCGTTACCCATGCCCGATGACATCCACTTCTACGAACCCGCCAACGGCCACGGCCTGCCTCACGATCCGTTCAACGCCATCGTCGGCCCGCGGCCCATCGGCTGGATTTCCTCGCAGGATGCCGAAGGCCGGCTCAATCTCGCGCCGTACAGTTTCTTCAACGCGTTCAACTACGTGCCGCCGATCATTGGTTTTTCCAGCGTCGGGCGCAAAGACAGTCTGAACAACATCGAGCAGACCGGAGAGTTCGTCTGGAACCTCGCCACGCGCCCGTTGGCCGAGCAGATGAACCAGAGCTGCGCGATGGTCGCGCCTGAGGTCAACGAGTTTGAACTGGCAGGGCTGACGACCGTGGCGTCAAAGGTGATTTCGGTGCCACGGGTCGCCGAAAGCCCGGTGTCCTTCGAGTGCAAGGTCACGCAGATCATCCAGCTGCAACGCGCCGATGGCGAAACGGTGCCGAGTTGGCTGATCCTCGGTGAAGTAGTCGCGGTGCACATCGCCAAATGGCTGCTGAAGGACGGCATCTACGACACCGCCGCCGCACAACCGATTTTGCGCGGCGGCGGGCCGGCGGATTATTTCCAGCTGGGGCCTGAGGCTCTGTTCAAGATGTGGCGCCCGGGCGCACAGAAGTAATTACCAGATCAGCTCGGCGTCATCGGTGACGCCCTTGAGCTTGTCCAGCTCGTTGATGGCTGCGTCATCGGCAGCAATGGCGCCGGGGAACACCTGCTCATCGAGCAACTTGTGAAAGCGTGGGGCGCCGCCATCGACCAGGGCCTTGACCGCGATCGCCGCGTAATAACCCTTGTTGCCGCCCAGCTCGACGGGGACGACTGCGGAGACTGCTTCGAAGCGTTCAAACTCTTTACGTGCCATGTCGCGGATCCTGGCTCAATCAAATAAGCCGGACATTAAACCCTCAACCGGCGAGTTTGTGTATCGGCGCGACGCATTGACCGAGGGCCTGCGCGGCGGAAACGTCCCTGAAGGTGTGGAAGTCGAGGCTGTTGACCACCAGGTCCTGGACCAGCTCGGCGAAGACTTCCATCGACGGACTGTTGAAATAAGTCGTCATCATTTGCTGACTGCTCCAGTAGCCGCTGACCAGCCACAGGTCGGCGTCGCACTGCGATTGTTGCAGGGAAAAACTCAGGCAGCCGGGCGCCGCGCGCGAGACCTCGATCAACGCGCTCAGGCGCACGCCGAGTTCCGCCGAACGCCCGGCCTGGGCACGAACGAAGGCCATATGACTGACAGGCATTTGCTTGGACATGATCAACCCTCCATGAAATCGCGTGGCAGCCGGGGGACGGGCTGCGACTGAAGCAAAGATTAAGGGCCGGGGCCGCCGCGCCGTTAGTCGATTCCTGCCTTCGCGTTGCACAATCCTGCGAGACTGCGCAGACGACCTGTAACAACCTGTAAACCCGCGCAACACGTCTGTCATACGGGTTTTGTGTAGGCGCTGCCGAAGGCTGCGATCTTTTGCTTTTGCCTTGAAGATCAACGGATCGCAGCCTTCGGCAGCTCCTACGGAATCGTCTGGCGGGAGACCTGCGTGCACCTGCGGGCAGAATCAGGCAAGCATTTGGCAGAATGTGTCTACCGCTGCTGCTTGCACAAACATATGCTCTGCTGCATTCCCCCCTCACTTGCCGAGGATGCCGTGCATGACGTCATTCGATCGTTTTCAAGCCGAACCCAGCGCCGACATGGAAAAGCAGCGCGCGGAACTGGCGGCGATCATCCGCCGCAACACCAGCGACGATGGCAGCTACCAGACCGCGATCGGTTCGCTGGTGATGTCGCGCCACACCCAGTCCCATGACTTTGCCCCGGTACTCGCGCAGCCGGCGCTGTGCATCATGGCGCAGGGGCGCAAAGAGGTCCGCCTGGCCGATGAGTTCTTCAACTACGACCCGCTGAATTATCTGGTGGTGTCGGTTTCGATGCCGCTCAGCGGCCGGGTGGTCAATGTCTCGCCGGAAGAACCGATCCTCGCCGTGCGCCTCGACATTGACCCGACCGAAATCACCGCGCTGATCGCCGACGCCGGCCCGATGGGCGTGCCGACCCGGCCGACCGGACGTGGTCTGTACGTGGAAAAAATCGACAGCGCCATGCTCGATGCGGTGCTGCGTCTGGCCCGGCTGCTCGACGCGCCGAAAGACATCGCCATGCTCGCGCCGCTGATTCGCCGGGAGATTCTCTATCGCCTGCTGCGTAGTCCGCAGGGTCATCGTTTGTATGAGATTGCGATTGCCAACAGTCAGAGCCATCGCATCAGCCAGGCCATCAAATGGCTCAACGGCAACTTCGAGCAGCCGCTGCGCATCGATGATCTGGCGCGGGAAGTGAACCTCAGCGTGTCGACGTTGCATCACCGTTTCAAGGCGATGACCGCGATGAGTCCGTTGCAGTACCAGAAGCAATTGCGCCTGCAAGAGGCGCGGCGGCTGATGTTGACCGAAGGCCTGGAAGCCTCGGCGGCGGGGTATCGGGTGGGCTATGAAAGTCCGTCGCAGTTCAGCCGCGAATACAGCCGCCTGTTTGGCGCGCCGCCGTTGCGGGATCTGGCGCGGTTGCGGCTTTCGGTGTGACTCCATAGAAGCCCCTCACCCTAGCCCTCTCCCAGAGGGAGAGGGAACCGATTGTGGGATATTGGAGAGGTTCATCGACTTGCGATATCGGTGCTGAATCCGGAATCAGCCAAGCCAGGCCAACCCGCCGTTGGATTGATGACCTTCAAATCCATAATCGACTCGGTTTTTCAGGTCGACGGAGAACGCAAGACACCTCGGTCAGCTCCCTCTCCCCCTGGGAGAGGGCTGGGGTGAGGGCAGGCTTCTACACCGCTCGCACGACGTGCTTGATCTCCAAAAACGCCGCCAACCCCCAAGGCCCCAGTTCGCGGCCGACACTGCTCTGCTTGTACCCACCCCATGCCGTCTGCGGGAAGATCACCTGCGGAGCATTGATCCACACCAGCCCTGCCTGCAAGGCATTGGCCACGCGATCCGCCGTTGCAGCATCGCGCGTCACCACACTCGCGACCAGGCCGAACTGCGTGTCGTTGGCCAACGCAATCGCCTCGCTCTCACTGGCGAAACCGCGCACACACACCACCGGCCCGAAAATCTCTTCACGCCATAACGCGCTGTCCAGCGGCACGTCGGTGAACACCGTCGGTTGCAGAAAATAACCGCGCGGCAAATGCGCCGGACGATTGCCGCCGCACACCAACCTCGCCCCGGCGCTCAAACCGCGATCAATATGCCCAAGCACCCGCTGGTACTGCGCCTGATTGACCAGCGCGCCCATCTCCACATCCGCATCAAACGGATCAGCGACTCGGATCGCCTCCGCACGTTTTTGCAGGCGCTGAAGAAATTCATCCATCAATGCCTCGGCAACCAGCACCCGACTGGTGGCCGAGCACATCTGCCCGGCATTGAAAAACGCCCCACCACACGCCAGTTCCACCGCCAGATCCAAATCGGCATCCGCCAGCACCAGCAAGGAAGATTTGCCACCCAGCTCCAGGCTGACACCCTTCACGGTTTCAGCAGCGCGTTGCATCACCTGCACACCAACAGCGTTGCTGCCGGTAAAGGAGATCTTGGCAATGCGTGAATCGGCCGACAACGGCGCGCCCACCGCCAGACCAGTGCCGCAGACCAGATTGAACACGCCGTCGGGCAAACCGGATTCAGCGATGATCGCGGCCAGTTCCAGCTCCGGCAGCGGCGTCACTTCAGAAGGTTTCAGCACCACGCAGCAACCGGCGGCGAGCGCTGGCGCCAGTTTCCATGCGGTGGTGACCATGGGGAAATTCCACGGCACGATCAGCCCGACCACACCGCATGGCTCACGACGCAGGCGTGCGCTGAAGTCATCGCTGGGCAGCGGCACGTTGCTGTCCTGCCCGGCGTCGAAGCCTTCGGCGAGTCCGGCGTAATAGTCGAACGTGGCGATCACGTCATCGACATCGATGGCCGCTTCGAACTGCGGTTTACCGTTGTTGCTCGACTGCAGGTTCATCAAGTGATCGCGACCGTTGCGCACGCCGTTGGCAATGTTGCGCAGGATCGCAGCGCGTTCGGCGCCGGTGGTTTTCGACCAGTGTTCGAACGCCTCGGTCGCCGCGCTGATCGCCTGGTCGACGGCGTGTTCGTCACCGCCATTGACGGTGGTCAGCAGCGCTTCGGTAGCGGGGTTGATCACCCGTAGATGTTCGCGGCCCGACGACCATTGACCGTTGATGTAGAGCCCGTCGAGTGTGGTTGGAAAACTGATCATTGGGCCACCGCCTGCATCCACTGGTTCTGGTCGATTTCAATCAGCGTCGGGCCTTGCCGGTCCGTCGCTTTACGCAGCGCTGCGCGCAATTCGTCGATGCTGCTGATGGCTTGCGCGGCGCAACCGAGGCCCTTGGCCACGGCGACGAAATCCGGGGTGTAGATGTCCACGCCGACCGGTTCGATGGCGCGGTTGACCATGTACTTTTTGATCTCCTCGTACCCCTGGTTATTCCACAGCAGCACGATCACCGGCACCCGTGCTTCAACGGCGCTGGCCAGTTCCGGCAGGGTGAACTGCAAGCCGCCGTCGCCGATCAGGCACACCACTGGCGGGCGCGCGCCGTTATCGAGTTGGCCGCCGAGCCACGCACCAATCGCCGCCGGCAACGCATAGCCGAGGGTGCCGTAACCGGCGGATGCGTTGAACCAGCGACGCGGACGCTCGGGGTTGAACGTGAGGTTGCCGGTGTACACCGGTTGCGTGGAATCGCCGACGAACACCGCTTCGGGCAATTCGTGCAGCACGGTTTCGAGCAAACGCGTCTGCGCCAGCGTTGGTGCATCCCAGCTCGCCGCCAATTCATTACGCAGACGCGCGGCGCGGACCTGGCCCCAATCATTGCGGCGCTCGGCCAGCGGTTGGTGCGACAAGGCGCTGAGCAATGCTTGCGCGGCGTTGCGCGAATCAGCGACCAGTGCGATGTGCGGCGGGTAGTTGCGCACGGTCTGATCGGCATCGATGTCGATGCGCAGCAGCTTGCCGGGAATCTCGAAGCCGCCGGCGAAGGTCACGTCGTAATCGGTCTCGGCCAGCTCGGTGCCGATCGCCAGCACCACGTCGGCTTCAGCGACCAGTGCGCGGGTGGCGACCAGGCTCTGCGTCGAACCGATCAACAACGGATGACTGGTCGGCAGCATGCCTTTGGCGTTGATGGTCAGCGCCACTGGAGCGTCGAGCAGTTCGGCGAGTGGGGTCAGCTGGGGCGCTGCGTCGATAGCACCGCCGCCGGCGAGAATCAGTGGACGTTGCGCCGTGGCGAGCAGTTCGCTCATGCGGGCCACGGCAGCCGGTGCGGCGCCGGCGCGATCGATATTCACCGGCAGGCTGGCGAGCAACTCATCGGCCTCTTCCACCAGCACGTCCAACGGAATTTCGATGTGCACCGGACGCGGTCGCCCGGCCTGGAACAGCGCGAAAGCGCGAGCAAGCACCACCGGCAGTTCGGCAGCGGACATCAGCGTGTGCGAGAACGCTGCGACGCCGCCGACCAGTGCGCTCTGGTTCGGCAGCTCATGCAACTTGCCGCGCCCACCGCCCAACTGACTGCGCGACTGCACGCTGGAAATCACCAGCATCGGAATCGAATCGGCGTAAGCCTGGCCCATGGCCGTGGTGATATTGGTCATGCCCGGGCCGGTGATGATGAAACACACACCGGGTTTGCCGCTGGTACGCGCGTAGCCGTCAGCCATGAACCCGGCGCCCTGTTCGTGACGAGGCGTGACGTGGTTGATGCTTGAACGCGCGAGGCCTCGGTACAGCTCAACGGTGTGCACACCGGGAATGCCGAACACCTGCTCGACCGCGTAATTCTCCAACAGCTTGACCAGTACTTCGCCGCACGTTGCCATGTTGATTGCCCTTTCATTCACTGAACACTCCCTGTGGGAGCGAGCCTGCTCGCGAATAAGCGGTCCAGCCAACATCCGTGTCGAACCTTGAACCGTCTTCGCGAGCAGGCTCGCTCCCACAGGGTCCGTGGAGTGCCCATTGGAACGGTGCGCAACTGGCAGCAACAATCGATTAAAAGTCATACTAGCCATGTCGCCACGTCATACCTCGGATCGCCATGAAACGCCTGCCACCCCTGCCCGCTCTGCATACGTTCTGGATCACCGCGCAATGCTGCAACTTCACTCGCGCCGCCGAGCAGTTGCACATCACTCAGGGCGCGGTGAGTCGGCAGATCGCGGGGCTGGAAGAACAGCTCGGTTATCCGCTGTTCATCCGTCTGGCCCGAGGTCTGGCGCTGACGGCCGAAGGCCGCGAATGGCTGCCGCAAGTGGAAAAGGTCTTCGGGCTGATCAGTGAAGCGACCGAGCAGATCGGTCAGACGCGGCAAACCTTGCAACTCAAGGCACCGAGCTGCGTGATGCGCTGGCTGCTGCCGCGTCTGCTGCAATGGCAGAAGGAACGCCCGGACGTGCCGGTCAAATTGACGGCGTCGCTGCAACACGGCGTGGATTTTCAGCGCGAGCAATTCGACGCCGCGGTGATCTACGGCCCGCCGCCGGACCATTCGCCAGGCGCGCTGCATCTGTTCGACGAGCAACTGACACCGGTCTGCTCGCCGCAACTGCTCAAGGGTTCGCCGGCGCTGAATTCACCGCAGGATTTGCAAGAGCATCTGTTATTGCACCCGACCCACGACATTCAGGACTGGTCGGTATGGCTCGATGCAGCGGGATTGCGCCTGGGCAACCTCGGCAGCGGGCAGCATTTCGAAACGCTGGATCAGGCGATGTCGATGGCCTCCCATGGCACGGGTGTGGCGATCGGGGACTGGTCGCTGATTGGCGATGATCTGAACGCAGGACGGCTGGTGATGCCGTTTGCGTTGAAGGTGAAGACGGGGTTGGCGTATTACGTGGTGGTGCCTGCCGCAGCCGAACCCTCGCCGCAACTTGAGGAGCTGATGCTCTGGCTGGTTGAGCAGGCTCATTTGCGCTGAAGCCTCTCCCCTCACCCTAGCCCTCTCCCCAGGGAGAGGGAACTGATTGGGGATACTCAAGAAATTCATCGACCTGACACAGCCACGCCGAATCCACAATCGACACGGTCGTTCAGGTCAATGCGTGACCCAAGACAACTCGGTCGGCTCCCTCTCCCCCGGGAGAGGGAACTGATTGGGGATACTCAAGAAACTCATCGACCTGACACAGCCACGCCGAATCCACAATCGACACGGTCGTTCAGGTCAATGCGTGACCCAAGACAACTCGGTCGGCTCCCTCTCCCCCGGG
>NZ_RCNZ01000126.1:46299-76706 GCF_004307525.1 Pseudomonas sp. Sample_21
TCGTTCAGGTCAATGCGTGACCCAAGACAACTCGGTCGGCTCCCTCTCCCCCGGGGAGAGGGCTGGGGTGAGGGGAAAAGGCTTGACTCAATACCCGACCGTATAACGCAGCCGCAAATGCTTCGGCGTCTCCACTTCGTCAATCAGCGCAATCGCATAATCGGCAAAGGTGATCCAGCTGCGCCCTTCGGCACTGACCAACAGGTGATCCTTGCCGACGCGATACTGGCCGCTGCGTTCACCCTCGACAAACTCCGCCGACGGCGAGAGGAAAGTCCAGTCCAGTTCCTGCTCCTGACGCAACGCATCAAGAAACGCCGCCCCCGCGTTCGCCTCGGCTTTGTATTCAGCCGGGAAACCGGCACTGTCGATCACCCGCGTGTCATCCGGCAGCAACAGCGAACCGGCGCCGCCGACCACCAGCAAGCGCTTCACGCCCGCCTGTTTTACCGGTCCGACAATCGCCGAGGCCGGGACGGTGGCGAAATGCGCTGCGCTGATCACGGCGTCGTGACCGGCCACCGCCGCTTGCAGCGCCGCCGAATCCAGCACGTCGAGGCTCTTGCTGACGACACCGGCGCGATCACCGACCTTTGAGGTATCGCGGGCAATGGCGGTGACGCTGTGGCCGCGACGCAGGGCTTCTTCCAGCAGTTGGCTACCGGCACGGCCGGTGGCACCAATGATTGCAATCTTGCTCATGACATTCTCCAGTTGGCTTGAAAATGCTGCGTGTTCAGGTTCGGCTTACCACTGCATCTCGCCCTTGGCGACTTTCGCGCTGAGCTCCAGCGAGCTTTCCTCGCCGAGTTGCGGGTAGCGTTTTTTCATCGCTGCGATCAGTGCAGCAGAGTCTTTGGCCTTGGCGGTTTCGGCATCGAAGGCCTTGATGTAATCGGCGGTGAATTTCACGCTGGCCAGCGAGCGGCTGCTGTCGCCCAGAAAATGGCCGGGTACTACGGTTTGCGGTTTCAGGCTTTCGATGGCGTGCAGGGTGTGCAGCCAGTCGGCGTGGGATTGCGCGGTCTGGGTGTCGGCCATCCACACATGAATGTTCTCGGCGACCACTACGCCACCGACCACTGCTTTGAGCGACGGGATCCATACGAAGCTGCGATCCGGTTGCTTGCCGTCGAGGCCGATCACCTGCAATTGCTTGCCTTCGAGGGTCAGGCTGTCGCCCTTGAGCACGTCCGGGACGATGGTTTTCGCCGGCACGTCGGCGCCCATTTTCGGTCCCCAGTAGGCCAGTTTGCCGTCGACGGTGTGCTTGATGTGATCGACGGTCGGCTGCGAAGCCAGGACTTTCGCTTGCGGGAATGCTTTGGTCAGTGTGTCGAGGCCGAAGTAGTAATCCGGGTCGCCATGGCTGATGTAGATGGTGGTCAATTGCTTGCCGCTGGCGCGGATCTTTTCCACCACCTGTTCGGCCTGGGATTTGCCGAATTGCGCATCGACCAGAATCGCTTCTTTCTCACCGCTGACCAGCACCGAGCTGACCGGGAAAATCGCCTGGGTGCCCGGATTGTAGACATCAAGGCTCAGCTCGGCGGCGGATACATGGGCGGCAAAGCCGAAAAATGCCGCGGCGAGCAGAACGCGTTTGAAGGGGGTGAAGCCGATCATTTGTTGCTCCGGATTACCAATGCCAGTCTGGCGATGCAACAGAGCTTAGTTGCCAGACTCAGTACAAAAAATGCGATGCTTGGACATAGTTTGTTTCTGAAAGCGGGCAAATCATGGATCGGCTTCAAGCAATGCGGGTATTCGTCACGGTGGTGGACTTGGGCAGCCAGTCGGCGGCGGCCGACCACCTCGACCTGTCGCGGCCAGTAGTGTCGCGCTATCTGGCGGAGCTGGAAGACTGGGTCGGCGCGCGGCTGATGCACCGCACCACGCGCAAATTGAGCCTGACCGCCGCTGGCAGTGAAATCCTCCCGCGCTGTCGGCAGATGCTCGACTTGTCGCAGGACATGCAGGCCGCCGTCAGCGAACCCGATGACGCGCCGCGCGGATTGCTGCGGATCAGCGTCAGCACCTCGTTTGGCCAGGCGCAACTGGCCGATGCGATGGCGGCATACGTCAAGCTTTACCCAGGCGTGAGTATCGATCTGCAAATGCTCGACCGCACGGTGAATCTGGTCGATGAACGCATCGATCTGGCGATTCGCACCAGCAATGATCTTGATCCGAATCTGATCGCCCGGCGCCTGACCGTGTGCCGCTCGGTGGTCTGCGCAGCGCCGGCTTATCTGCTTGAGCATCCGGCGCCGCACACGGTTGAGGATTTGAGCCGACATAACTGCCTGACCCATTCCTATTTCGGCAAAAGCCTGTGGCATTTCGAGGAGGATGGCGAACCGGTTTCGGTACCGGTGCAGGGCAATATCAGCGCCAACGAGGCCAGCACCCTTCTGCGCGCAACCCTGGCCGGCGCGGGCGTGGCGATGCTGCCGACCTACCAGGCTGGCGTGCATATTCACAACGGCGAGCTGCTGCGTTTGCTGCCACACGCAGAACCGCGCCAGATGAATATCTACGCGGTGTACGCCTCTCGCAAACACATGCCGGCGGCACTGCGCAGCATGCTCGACTTCCTCGTGCAGCGCTTTCCCGAGGCCCCGGCCTGGGATGCCGACCTGTAAACCCGATCCCTTGTGGGAGCGAGCCTGCTCGCGAAGAGGCCAGTACTTTCAACATTGATGTCGCTTGCACCACCGCCTTCGCGAGCAGGCTCGCTCCCACATGGGCATCAATTCGCTGAATGGCCGGCTAAATCCTCAAGCGCACTCGCTGGCAAGTGCGCGCCGCTGACCTATGCTCAAAGTAATACCGCAAGGTAGACGTTCAGAGGTCGAACACCATGAACATCAAAACAAAAAGGTACGCCGCCATTTTCATCACCTGCGCCGCCACGCTGGCGCTGTACGGCACCGCTGCCTGGCGGGTCGAGCAGTTGCGCCAGTTGCCGCGCGAGTATGCGAGCTGCAACTATGAGCGGTGTATTCCGCACAATGCCACGCTGAACGCATTGCGCTGACAAGACTGACCTGGAATGCATCCCTTGTGGGAGCGAGCCTGCTCGCGAAAGCGGTGTGTCAGTCAACCAGGATGCTGGATGAAAGACCGTATTCGCGAGCAGGCTCGCTCCCACAGGGCTCATCAGCGCTTTCAGGATTGTTGCTCGGCCTTCAAGCGGTCGCGGAATGCCTTTGGCGAAATCCCCACCCGGCGACGGAACAGGCGCGTGAAGTTGGTCGGATCGGAAAAACCCAACAACTCCGACATCTCGTAAATCGTCATGCTGGTGTAGGTCAGCAGGCGCTTGGCTTCCAGCAACTGACGCTCGTGCATGATCTGCAACGCCGGTTGCCCGGCCAGTTCACGGCAGGTGCCGTTGAGGTGCGACACAGAGATGCCCAGGCGATGGGCGAGGTCTTCGACCTTGACGTGCTGGCGGTAAGTCTCTTCCACCAACTGAATGAAACCGTTGAGGTATTCGCGTTGGCGCTGCGGGCGCTGGCTGGCCTTGTGCCGAACGATCGCCTGGCGGCTGACCCAGACCATGATCACGCTGACCAGCGAATGCATGAGCATTTCCCGCGCCGGTTGATGGCCGTTGTACTCGGCCTGCAACGCTGAAAACAGGCTGTTGAGATAATCGCCATCCTTGCCGGCCGGGTAGTTTTCCGCCCGAGCCAACGCGTGTACCGAATCGCCCAGTTGCGCCTGCAAATGGTTGATCAGCGGCGTGGCCAAGGTGACGATGAAGCCTTCAACATCTTCGGAAAAACGAAAGCCGTGCACCGACAACGGTGGCAGCACCTGTATCGCCGGAGTCTCGAGTTGCGTGCGCTGGCCTTCGATTTCGAGCTCTGCCTGACCTTTGAAAACGAACAGCAGCTGGCATAGATCCGCGTGGCGGTGAGGTTTGATTTCCCATTGGTGTTCGCGACTGCGCGAGGAAATGGTTTCACAGTGCAGCAAGTCCGGGGTCGGCCAGTCCAGGCTTTCACCATAGAGCTTGAACACCGGAATAGAAGGCAGGGCAGGCTTGTTCATACTTCAATCCAGGCCTCTGGTTTTTGGGCGATAATCGCACCGATTGGCAGAATGTACAGGTATCGGCTCAGTTTTCACCTTCAATTGACAGACCCGCAAGGGAAAAATGCAAGCACTCGATCCATAAAATCATTCACCGGCTGTTGCTGCGTGAAGCTTGCGAGTCATAAAAACAATGAAAACCCTGAAAACCCAAGTCGCCATTATCGGCGCCGGTCCTTCCGGACTGCTCCTCGGCCAGTTGCTGCACAACGCTGGCATCGACACCCTGATCCTCGAACGCCAGACGCCCGATTACATTCTTGGGCGCATCCGTGCCGGTGTGCTTGAACAAGGCATGGTAGAGCTGCTGCGTGAGGCCGGCATCGGTCAGCGAATGGATGCCGAAGGTCTGGTTCATGGCGGCTTCGATCTGGCGCTGGACGGGCGTCAGGTGCACATCGACCTGCACGCGCTGACCGGCGGCAAAACAGTAATGGTCTACGGCCAGACCGAGGTCACCCGCGACCTGATGGCCGCTCGTCGGGAGGCCGGCGCGCCAACAATTTATCAAGCGAGCAATGTCGTTCCCCATGACATGAAAAGCGACGAAGCTTTTGTCACCTTCGAAAAGGACGGTGAAAGCTGGCGCGTTGATTGCGATTACATCGCCGGTTGCGATGGTTTCCATGGCGTCGCGCGGCAGTCGATTCCGGCCGATTGCCTGAAGATTTTCGAGCGGGTCTACCCGTTCGGCTGGCTGGGCATTCTCGCCGACACACCGCCGGTCCACGATGAATTGGTCTACGCCCGCCACGAACGCGGCTTCGCCTTGTGCAGCATGCGTTCGGCCACGCGTACCCGCTATTACCTGCAAGTGCCGGCGGATGAAAACGTCGATGACTGGAGCGATCAGCGTTTCTGGGATGAGCTGAAAAAACGCCTGCCGGATGCCCTCGCGGAAAAACTGGTGACCGGTCCTTCGATCGAAAAAAGCATCGCGCCGCTGCGCAGTTTTGTCGTCGAGCCAATGCAGTACGGGCGCATGTTTCTCGTCGGCGACGCTGCCCATATCGTCCCGCCCACTGGCGCCAAGGGCTTGAACCTGGCCGCCAGTGATGTCAGCACGTTGTTCAATATTCTGCTGAAGGTGTATCGCGAAAATCGCACTGATTTGCTGGAAAAATACTCGGAGATCTGCCTGCGCCGAGTTTGGAAAGCCGAACGGTTTTCCTGGTGGATGACGTCGATGCTGCATCGCTTCGACGATCACGATGAGTTTAGCCAGCGCATCAGCGCGTCGGAACTGGACTACTTTGTCAGCTCGCAAGCCGGGCAAAAAACCATTGCAGAAAATTACGTCGGGCTTCCGTACGAGGCTATCGAATAGCCTGCTATCGACTTACACTGGCGAGCACTTACCCGCTCGCCTTGTCCATGCGGGTCAATCACTGCCCGCAGGTTTTCCGTGACCACCCTCAATCAGCCTGAAACGCCCAAACCGGCCATTCGCAGCGTGCTGGTCGCCTTGATGATGGCGATCTTCCTCGGTGCGCTGGACCAGACCATCGTCGCCGTGTCGATGCCGGCGATCTCCGCGCAATTCAAGGACGTCAGCCTGCTGGCCTGGGTGATTTCCGGCTACATGGTGGCGATGACCGTGGCGGTGCCGATCTACGGCAAGCTCGGCGACCTGTACGGGCGGCGCAAACTGATGCTGTTCGGCATGGGCCTGTTCACCCTCGCCTCGCTGTTCTGCGGCATGGCGCAGAGCATGGAACAACTGGTGCTGGCGCGGATTCTTCAGGGCATCGGCGCCGGCGGCATGATCTCGGTGAGTCAGGCGATCATCGGCGACATCGTCCCGCCGCGTGAACGCGGCCGCTATCAGGGTTACTTCAGCAGCATGTACGCGGTGGCCAGCGTCGCCGGTCCGGTGCTCGGCGGCTACATGACCGAATACCTGTCGTGGCGCTGGGTGTTTCTGATCAACCTGCCGCTGGGCCTCGGCGCCTGGTGGGTGGCACGGCGTAACCTGCGCGGCTTGCCAATTCCTCAGCGTAAACCGGTGATCGATTACCTCGGCACGGTGCTGATGATCATCGGCCTGACCGCGTTGCTGCTCGGCATCACCGAAGTCGGCCAGGGTCATTCATGGCGCAGCAGCGAAGTGCTCGGCCTGTTCGCTTGTGCCGTGGTGGTATTGGCGCTGTTCGTCTGGCATGAACGCCGGGCGCGCGAGCCGTTGCTGCCGATGCACCTGTTCGCCAATCGTAATGCCCTGTTGTGCTGGTGCACGATCTTCTTCACCAGTTTCCAGGCCATCTCGCTGATCGTGCTGATGCCGCTGCGTTTCCAAAGCGTCACCGGCGCGGGTGCCGACAGCGCCGCGTTGCACTTGCTGCCTCTGGCGATGGGCTTGCCGATCGGTGCCTATTTCGCCGGCCGCCGCACCTCGATCACCGGACGCTACAAACCGCAGATTCTCACTGGGGCGATCCTCATGCCGATCGCGATTCTCGGCATGGCCTTCAGTCCGCCACAAGCGACGCTGCTCAGCGGTTTGTTCATGTTGCTCAGCGGCATCGCTGGCGGCATGCAGTTCCCGACCTCGCTGGTCGGCACACAAAACTCGGTGGAACAACGCGACATCGGCGTCGCCACCAGCACCACCAATCTGTTCCGCTCACTGGGCGGTGCGGTGGGCGTGGCGTTGATGTCGGCGCTGCTGCTGGCGTTGCTGCACGACTCCAGCTTCGCCCATCTGGCGAACAGTTCGCTGATCAGCGAGGGGCATTCGGGCAACGTCCTGCTCGATGGCCTGAACGCAGCACCCGGCGAAGCGCAGAACGCTTTGCGCGCGGAGCTGCTGGTGACCTTCCGCCACTTGCTTTGGGTCAGCACGGCAGTGTCGTTGCTCGGGCTGGCGGCGGCGATTGCCATGCCGAACAACCTGCTGCGCGGGCGGGAGCACGGCGCGAAATGAGCCTTTTGCGCTGATCGTTCCCACGCTCTGCATGGGAATGCCTCAACGGACGCTCTGCGTTCGGCCTTGGATGGGACGCAGAGCGTCCCGGGCTGCATTCCCCCGCGGAGCGTGGGAACGATCATCGCGCGCTCAAGGGCTGTAGTAGCCCACCGCGACGAGGAAATGCCCGACCTTTTTCAGGTACGCATGCTTGTCCTCGATCTTGCCGGTCACCGGGTTTTTCCAGCGGTATTCATATTCGCCTTCATCCTGCTTGTCGATCAGCGCCAGAATCGGCTCGCCCACCGGTTTGCCTTCCGGATCCTTGACCTTGCCAAAATCAGTGTTGATCAAACGCAGATTGGTGCCGTGGGCGACGTAGCGTTGATTGTTCAGATCGACCACGAAGACATACAGGTCATCCTGCAAGTAACCGCCCTTGAGTGAGTTGATCGCGGTCAGCGTGCCCTTCTCGTTCTTGGTCAGATCCGTCGCGGCTTTGTCCAGCAAGGCCCTGGCCTGCTCAGCCGATGCCCGTGGCAGGTAGTAACCCACCGCGAGAATGCGTTCCCCGACGCGCTGGTAGAACACATGCTTGCGCTCGACCTTGCCGTCGGCCCAGTTCTGCCAGCGGTATTCGGCCTGCTGGATACCGTTGCCTTCCGGCACTTTCAACGCATCCTTGAACGCCTTCTGCAGATCCGGCCCGAGCACTTCGCTGACATCGCGGCCGATCAGCGCCGATGACGGCCCGCCACTGGCAAGCATGACGCCTTTGGTGTCGAGGACGAACACGTAGCGATCCTTGTCGACGAACTCACCCTGGCGGCTGAAGGCGGCGAACGCCTTGTCACCATTGTCGTGGTAGTAGGCCAAGGCTTTTTCCAGCAGGGCAATGGCGGCCTGACTGTCATCCTTGGCGGCGGTGGCGGCGCTGGCTTGGCCGAAGCCGGCCAACAACATCAGGCCGAGCCAGGCCACTTTATGCAAAAACCCCATAGCGCATCCCTCGTTCTTTTTGATGTTTCAAGAGCGTAGACGGCTTGCGGTCATGTAGAGATATTCAGAGCGTTTCTGAACATTGCGCCGTGAAGCTGGCAAGCAACGCTCGCCAGCCTCGCTCAGCGCTTACGGGCGGGAATTGATCTGCTGCTGGAGATTCTGGATCTGCGCCTGCAAGGTGTTGAGGTTGCGGGTCATCTGCGCGCGGAACGCATCGAACTCGGCAGTATTGCCGCCACCCTGTGGCGCTGCCGGGCGGTTGTCCTGCTGACTTTTCAGCACCACGATGTCCTGCTCCAGACGATCGATCGCCGCGCTCGGATTGCCCTGTTTCTTCAGCGCGGCGATATCGGCGCCGAGGCTTTTGAACTGGGCGTCGAAAGCTTTCAACTGGGCATCGACCTTGCTGGTATCGGCCGGGGTGCTTTTAAGGGTCGCCAGCTCGGCGCTCAAGGCTTTGACCTGAGCCTGCAACTGCGTATTGGCGTTCTGTTGTTCGGTGGTCTGCGCGGTCATCTGCGCCAGACGCTTGTCCAGTTCGCTGGCCTGCCCGGCCACGCCTTGCTGCTGCTTGCTCTGGTCGAGCAGCTTGCCTTCGAGTTGCTTGATCTGCAGCTTCAGCGCTTCGCTGTCGCTGCTGACGTTGCTCTGGCTGGCGACAACCTTGCCGGAAATATCCTGCAGGCGCCCCGCCGCTTCTTCGCTGATGCGGGCGAAGCTTTCCTGGGTGGCGACCAGTTGCTGCTCCATCAACGAAATCTGCTGGAAGCTCCACCAGGCCAGACCGATGAAGGCAAAAAACAACGCACCGACCAGCGCCCACAGCGGCCCGGTGCTGGCGGCCTTGACCTTGACCACTGGCGCGCTGCGCGAATGCACGGAAGTGCGGTGGCCGGGGGCGATGTCATCGTCATCGAACGGATCGGCGCGCAGGCTTGGCACGTTGTCGAAATCGTCGTCGTGGGCATCGTTTCGCATGGACATTGAGGCAACCTTTGGCAAACGCGGTGATGGCTAAATGCTGCGAAGTATAACCGCCGCAGCCGCAGGCATTGACCCTCAACCCGCAAGGCGGTTCATTGCCGCCCGGCCGAATCGTTTCAACGGATGTCCTGGGCTTTCCACCACGCACAGAACTCATCGAGGGCCGCCCACAGGCTGACTTTCGGATCGTAGTCGAGATAATGCCGGGCGCGGCTGATGTCGAGGGTGAAATTTTTTTTCATGACCTGCATGCCCAGGCGCGACAGGGTCGGCTCAGGGCGTCCCGGCCAGAGCATGCACGCGCCTTCATTGAGCGCCGCAACACTGTAGGCCAGACCGTAGGAGCGATATTTGCGCACCTGATCGACGTCCATCCGCCGCATCACGTAATTGACCACATCCCACAGCGGCACCGGCGTGCCGTTGCTGATGTTGTAGGCCTTGCCCAGCGCCGAACCTTGGGCCAACAGGCTGCTGAGCATGGCTTCATTGAGGTTCTGCACGCTGGTGAAATCGACTTTGTTCAAGCCGTTGCCGATGATCGCCAGCCGGCCCTTGCGTTGCATCTTCAGCAGGCGCGGGAAGATGCTCATGTCACCGGCACCGGTGACGAAACGCGGGCGCAGGGCGATGGTTTCCAGACCGAATTCCTGGGCGCCGAAGACTTTCTGCTCGGCCAGATATTTGGTCGCGGCGTAGGGATGCTTGAAGCGTTTGGGCACTTGCTCTTCGGTCAGACCGAGATGGTCGCGGCCATCGAAATAGATCGATGGCGACGACAGATGCACCAGCCGCCGCACCCGCTGCTTGAGGCACGCTTCGACGACGTTTTCGGTGACTTCGACGTTGCCCTGATGAAAGTCCTGATAACGCCCCCACACACCGACAGCACCGGCGCAATGCACCACGGCTTCGACATCGTTGCACAGGTCGTGCACCAGATCGGCGTCGGTCAGATCGCCCGGCACGAACTCCGCGCCCCGGCGCACCAGATGCTCGACGCTCTCGGCCCGGCGACCGTTGACCCGCACTTCAAGGCCCTGCTCCAGGGCGAAACGCGCAAAGCGCCCGCCAATAAAGCCGCTGGCGCCGGTAACCAAAATCTTCATCAAAAACTCCAGGGAAGCAGCTGCAAGCTTCGAGCTTTCAGCTGCAAGTTGAAACGGTGCGTGTTCTTGCAGCTTGACGCTTGCAGCTGCGTTCAAGCCACTAGCCATTGCTTTGAGGAGCGCAGCAGTTGTTCGGTAAGCAGGTTCAGCAACTGGCCGCCATTGCGCCAATGATGCCAGTACAGCGGCACGTCGATCGGTTTATCTGGCAGCAATTCGCGCAGCACCCCGCGTTGCAACTGTTCGCGCACCTGCAGTTCCGGCACCAGCCCCCAACCCAGACCGGCCTCGGTCAGGCGGATGAAGCCTTCGGAGGACGGACATAAGTGATGTTCAAACGCGCCGTCGACGCCCAACAGCGCCAGATAGCGATGCTGGAGAAAATCGTCCGGGCCGAACACCAGCGCCGGGGTGCGCGGCAGCTGTTCGGCGCTCACGCCATCGGGAAAATGCCGGGCGATGAAGGCCGGACTGGCCAGGGCGCGATATCGCATGGCGCCGAGCAACACGCTGCGGGCTCCCGCCACCGGCCGCTCGCTGGCACACAGGCATGCGGCCACTTCACCGGCACGCATGCGCTTGAGGCCAACGGTCTGGTCTTCGACGATCAGGTCGAGCAACAAATGCTGCTCGGCGCAGAAATCGCCGACGGCCTCGGCCCACCATGTGGCGAGGCTGTCGGCGTTCAGGGCGATGCGCAGGCGATCGGGCAAGCCTTCTTCGTCGAGCGCCGGCACCACTGATTGCAAGTCGCGCTCGAGCAGACGCACCTGCTGCACATGGTTGAGCAAGCGTCGGCCGATCTCGGTCGGCGCTGGCGGTGTTCCGCGCACCAGCACTGGCTGGCCGACCCGCGCTTCAAGCAATTTGATGCGCTGGGAGATCGCCGACTGCGACAGGCCCAGCACCTGTGCGGCGCGATCGAATCCGGCCTGCTCGACCACAGCGGCGAGCGCGGAAAGCAATTTATAGTCGAACATCAGTTTTCCTAATGGGCGATCAGTACTATTGGTTTTTCTTATACAGCGTCACATCGGAGAATAGCCAGCAAGCACTCTCCTTCAAGGATTTCTCTCATGTGGCAAAGCTATGTAAACGGCCTGTTGGTGGCGTTCGGCCTGATCATGGCGATCGGCACGCAGAACGCTTTTGTCTTGGCGCAAAGCCTGCGCCGTGAACACCATTTGCCGGTGGCGGCATTGTGCGTGGTGTGTGACGCAATTCTGGTCGCGGCCGGGGTGTTCGGCCTGGCAACGATCCTGGCGCAGAACCCGACCCTGCTGGCGATTGCCCGTTGGGGCGGCGCGACGTTTCTGATCTGGTACGGCAGCCAGGCGCTGCGCCGGGCCTGCTCGAAACAGAGCCTTGAGCAAGGCGAAAACCAGACCGTGCGTTCGCTGCGCGCAGTGATGCTCAGCGCTCTGGCGGTGACCTTGCTCAACCCTCACGTTTACCTCGATACGGTATTGCTGATCGGCTCGCTGGGTGCGCAGCAATCGGTGCCGGGCGCTTATGTAGTCGGCGCGGCCAGTGCATCGTTGCTGTGGTTTTTCACCCTGGCCCTTGGCGCGGCGTGGCTGGCACCGTGGCTGGCCCGCCCGAGCACCTGGCGCATTCTCGATCTGGTGGTGGCAATGATGATGTTCGCCGTGGCCGCGCAGTTGATCATCGCCGGATGAATAATTGCCAAAGGCTCTGGAACCTCTATCCCACACAGTTGTTGCGTGGTTAAGGCGCGACCCCGGTGCTATGATCCGAACCCTGCGCCGCAAAGAGTAAAAACTCGCCGGTGCATTTCCGGCCGCCCGTGATCGGCCTTGCGCTCACCGCAACAGACCTGATTAGGAGAATCATCATGGCTTTCGAATTGCCGCCGCTGCCTTACGCACACGATGCCCTGCAGCCGCACATCTCCAAGGAAACCCTGGAGTTCCACCACGACAAGCACCACAACACCTACGTCGTGAACCTGAACAACCTGGTGCCAGGCACCGAGTTTGAAGGCAAGACCCTGGAAGAAATCGTCAAGACTTCTTCGGGCGGCATCTTCAACAACGCCGCTCAGGTCTGGAACCACACTTTCTACTGGAACTGCCTGGCGCCAAACGCCGGCGGTCAACCAACCGGCGCCCTGGCAGATGCCATCAACGCAGCGTTCGGTTCGTTCGACAAGTTCAAGGAAGAATTCAGCAAAACCTCGATCGGCACCTTCGGTTCCGGCTGGGGCTGGCTGGTGAAAAAAGCTGACGGTTCCCTGGCCCTGGCCAGCACCATCGGCGCCGGCAACCCGCTGACCAGCGGCGACACCCCGCTGCTGACCTGCGACGTCTGGGAACACGCTTACTACATCGACTACCGCAACCTGCGTCCGAAGTACGTTGAAGCGTTCTGGAACCTGGTCAACTGGAAGTTCGTGGCCGAGCAGTTCGAAGGCAAAACCTTCACCGCTTAAGCTGCGCGCCCGATGAAAAGCCCGGCTTCGGCCGGGTTTTTTTATGCCCGGCGCATGGCGTTTCTCGCACGGTAAAAGCAGCTTCACGCCGTTTGCCGCCAGCCCCCAGCCGTCTACCATCACAGAAAGGAAAAAATCTTTGGCCCAGTGCTCAAGTTGAAGGCAATTGCAACCGACACAGTTAATTCAGAGCTATTACTCAAATGACGACATTGCGGCCAGGATCACGGCGACTTTTCCCGTGCCTGATTGTCCCTTTGACTGCCAACCCGGGATTGCCAATACTCATGGCAACTTGACGCTACCCGCACGGAACAAGGAATAACCCTTTGAAGCTGGAACTCAAGAACAGCTTGTCGGTGAAGTTGCTCCGGGTCGTGCTCCTGTCGGCATTGATCGTAGGCGTAGTCTTGAGCTGCGCGCAGATTGTCTTCGATGCCTACAAGACCCGTCAGGCGGTGGCCGGCGACGCCGAGCGCATCCTCGACATGTTCCGCGATCCATCGACCCAGGCCGTGTACAGCCTGGATCGGGAAATGGGCATGCAGGTGATCGAAGGGCTGTTCCAGGACGACGCCGTGCGTCAGGCCTCCATCGGCCACCCCAACGAAGCCATGCTCGCGCAGAAATCCCGCGAACTGCAGCATTCCAACAGCCGTTGGCTGACCGACCTGATTCTCGGCCAGGAACGCACCTTCACCACGCAATTGGTCGGCCGCGGTCCGTACAGCGAATACTACGGCGACCTGAGCATCACCCTCGACACCGCCACCTATGGCGAAGGTTTCATCGTCAGCTCGGTGATCATTTTCATTTCCGGCGTGCTGCGCGCACTGGCGTTGGGCCTGGTGCTGTACCTGGTCTATCACTGGCTGCTGACCAAACCGCTGTCGCGAATCATTGAGCACCTCACCGAGATCAACCCCGATCGTCCCAGCGAGCACAAGATTCCGCAGATCAAGGGCCACGAAAAAAACGAGCTGGGCCTGTGGATCAACACCGCCAACCAGTTGCTCGAGTCCATCGAACGCAACACCCACCTGCGTCACGAAGCGGAAAACAGCCTGCTGCGCATGGCCCAGTACGACTTCCTCACCGGTCTGCCGAACCGCCAGCAATTGCAGCAGCAACTGGACAAGATTCTCGTCGATGCCGGCAAATTGCAGCGCCGCGTCGCCGTGTTGTGCGTCGGTCTGGATGACTTCAAGGGCATCAACGAGCAATTCAGCTACCAGACCGGCGACCAATTGCTGCTGGCCCTGGCCGATCGTTTACGTGCCCACAGTGGTCGTCTTGGCGCGCTCGCTCGCCTGGGCGGCGATCAGTTCGCGCTGGTGCAGGCCGACATTGAACAGCCTTACGAAGCAGCAGAACTGGCGCAGAGCATTCTCGATGACCTCGAGGCGCCCTTCGCCCTCGACGATCAGGAGATCCGCCTGCGCGCGACCATCGGCATCACCCTGTTTCCGGAGGACGGCGACAGCACCGAGAAGCTTTTGCAGAAAGCCGAACAGACCATGACCCTGGCCAAGACCCGCTCGCGCAATCGCTATCAGTTCTACATCGCCAGCGTCGACAGCGAGATGCGCCGTCGTCGCGAGCTGGAAAAGGATTTGCGCGATGCGCTGATCCGCGACCAGTTCTACCTCGTCTACCAACCGCAGATCAGTTATCGCGATCACCGCGTGGTCGGCGTCGAAGCGCTGATTCGCTGGCAACATCCGGAACACGGTCTGGTGCCGCCGGACCTGTTCATCCCGCTGGCGGAACAGAACGGCACGATCATCGCCATCGGCGAGTGGGTGCTCGATCAGGCCTGCAAGCAATTGCGCGAGTGGCACGATCAGGGTTTTGTCGATCTGCGCATGGCGGTCAATCTGTCCACCGTTCAACTGCACCACGCCGAGCTGCCACGGGTGGTCAACAACCTGTTGCAGATGTACCGCTTGCCGCCGCGCAGTCTGGAACTGGAAGTCACCGAAACCGGCCTGATGGAAGACATCACCACCGCCGCCCAGCATCTGCTCAGCCTGCGCCGCTCCGGTGCGCTGATCGCGATCGACGACTTCGGCACCGGCTACTCGTCCCTCAGTTATCTGAAAAGCCTGCCGCTGGACAAGATCAAGATCGACAAGAGCTTCGTTCAGGATCTGCTCGATGACGACGATGACGCGACCATCGTTCGCGCGATCATTCAGCTGGGCAAGAGCTTGGGCATGCAGGTGATTGCCGAAGGCGTGGAAACCGCCGAGCAGGAAACCTACATCATTTCCGAGGGTTGCCACGAAGGTCAGGGCTACCACTACAGCAAACCGCTGCCGGCGCGTGAGCTGGGCATTTACCTCAAGCAGGCGCAACGCAGCAACGCGGCCATTCTCTAAAAGCGCAAGATCGCGCCATCACACCTGCCTAAATAAGAAATATTTCCAAGCACGCCTTTACACATAATGCGAAAGATTTGCATTATGTCGCAGTTTTGCGCGCCACCGGCGCCAGTCCACTCAACTACCGAAGCAGGATGTTCGCCATGATTCGTATGCCTCTGGCTACCGCCAGTCTGCTGGCCATCGCTATTTCCCTCGCCGGTTGCGGCGAAGGCAAGGACAAAGAAAAAGCCTCCGAAATGACTCCGGCTTCCAGCAGTGCTGCTCCAGCCCCTGCCGCTGCACCTGCTCCTGCCGCCGGTAAAGTTGACGATGCCGCCGCCAAGGCTGTGGTCGCGCACTATGCCGACATGGTCTTCGCCGTTTACAGCGATGCCGAATCCACCGCGAAAACCCTGCAAACCGCCGTCGACGCGTTCCTCGCCAAGCCGAACGCCGACACCCTCAAAGCCGCCAAGGCTGCCTGGGTCGCCGCACGCGTGCCGTACCTGCAGAGCGAAGTATTCCGCTTCGGCAACACCATCATCGACGACTGGGAAGGTCAGGTTAACGCTTGGCCATTGGACGAGGGCTTGATCGACTACGTCGACAAATCCTACGAGCACGCACTGGGTAACCCGGGCGCCAGCGCCAACATCATCGCCAACACCGAAGTTCAGGTCGGCGAAGACAAAGTCGACGTGAAAGAGATCACCCCGGAAAAACTCGCCAGCCTCAACGAGCTGGGCGGTTCCGAGGCGAACGTTGCCACCGGCTACCACGCGATCGAATTCCTGCTCTGGGGCCAGGATCTGAACGGCACCGGCCCTGGCGCTGGCAACCGTCCGGCCTCGGACTACCTGGAAGGCGCCGGCGCCACCGGTGGTCACAACGAGCGTCGTCGTGCCTACCTGAAAGCCGTGACCCAACTGCTGGTGAGCGACCTGGAAGAAATGGTCGGCAACTGGAAGCCGAACGTGGCCGACAACTACCGCGCCACCCTGGAAGCGGAGCCAGGCGAAACCGGCCTGCGCAAAATGCTCTTCGGCATGGGCAGCCTGTCCCTGGGTGAACTGGCGGGCGAACGCATGAAGGTTTCCCTGGAAGCCAACTCCCCCGAAGACGAGCAGGATTGCTTCAGCGACAACACCCACTACTCGCACTTCTACGACGCCAAAGGCGTGCGTAACGTTTACCTGGGCGAGTACACCCGTGTTGACGGCACCAAGCTGACCGGCGCCAGCCTGTCGTCGCTGGTAGCCAAGGCCGACCCGGCTGCCGACACCGCGCTGAAAGCCGATCTGGCCGCGACCGAAGCGAAGATCCAGGTCATGGTCGATCACGCCAACAAGGGTGAGCACTACGACCAGTTGATCGCTGCCGGCAACACCGCTGGCAACCAGGTCGTTCGCGACGCCATCGCCGCGCTGGTCAAGCAGACCGGCTCGATCGAAGCCGCTGCCGGCAAACTGGGCATCAGCGACCTGAACCCGGACAGCGCCGATCACGAGTTCTGATCGCAGCGTCCGTTCAAAAAGAGGCGACCTTCGGGTCGCCTTTTTCATTATTGGCACACCACTATCCCTGTGGGAGCGAGCCTGCTCGCGAAGGCTTGATCCGGCGCAGCATTTACAGCGCGTCGGGCATCGCTTTCGCGAGCAGGCTCGCTCCCACAGTGTTGGCATGCGCTTCAAGGCTTGCGCGATATCAAGCAAACGATAATTCCTCTTATTCAAACTCCCCCGCCCTGTTAGACTTTGCGCCTTTGTTTTCGCCCGTTTGCAGGATGTCTGATGCTGTCGTTGCCGCTTCGCTTGTCCGCACTGTTGCTGGCCCTGGGCCTGAGTGCCTGCGATGACGCCCCGCGTTTCACCAAGGCCGAGCCGGGGGAAGCGCGTTCGGGCGGTGCGGCGACTGTGCGCAAGAGCGATCAGAACGCCTTTTCCCTGCCATCGGCCAACCTGCCGCCGTCGCGGCGCGTGGATTTCAGTGTCGGCAACAGTTTCTTTCGCAGCCCGTGGGTGATCGCACCATCGACCACCACGGCGCGCGACGGCCTCGGCCCGTTGTTCAATACCAACGCCTGCCAGAACTGCCACATCAAGGACGGTCGCGGGCATCCGCCGGCACCTGACGCATCCAATGCGGTGTCGATGCTGGTGCGCCTGTCGATTACCGACGCGCCGCAATACGCCAAAGTCATCGAACAGCTCGGCGTGGTGCCGGAGCCGGTGTATGGCGGGCAGTTCCAGGACATGGCTGTGCCCGGCGTCGCCCCGGAAGGCAAGGTGCGGGTCGACTACACGCCGGTGCCGGTACGCTTCAAGGACGGCACTGAAGTCGAGCTGCGCAAACCGACCCTGCAGATCACCCAACTCGGTTACGGCCCGATGCACCCGGACACGCGTTTTTCCGCGCGGGTGGCGCCGCCGATGATTGGTCTGGGCCTGCTCGAAGCGATCCCCGAGGAGGCGATCCTCGCCAACGCCGCCGCCCAGGCGAAAGAGAACAATGGCATCAACGGCCGGCCCAACCAGGTCTGGGATGACCAGTTGCAGAAGACCGTCATCGGCCGGTTCGGCTGGAAAGCCGGGCAGCCGAATCTCAATCAACAGAATGTTCACGCGTTCTCCGGTGACATGGGCCTGACCACCAGCCTGCGGCCGTTCGACGATTGCACCGAGGCGCAAACCGCCTGCAAACAGGCGCCGAACGGCAATGGCCCGGACGGCGAACCGGAAGTCAGCGACAACATCCTGCGGCTGGTGCTGTTCTACAGCCGCAATCTGGCAGTGCCAGCGCGCCGTGGCGTCAACGATCCACAGGTGCTGGCCGGCAAGAATCTGTTTTTCCAGGCCGGTTGCCAGTCGTGCCACACGCCGAAATACACCACTGCCGCCGATGCCGCCGAACCGGAATTGGCCAATCAGGTGATTCGTCCGTACAGCGACTTGCTGCTGCATGACATGGGCGAAGGCCTGGCGGACAACCGCACGGAATTTCAGGCCTCCGGCCGCGACTGGCGCACCCCGCCGTTATGGGGGATTGGTCTGACGCAAGCGGTCAGCGGTCACACCCAGTTTTTGCATGACGGCCGCGCACGCAACCTGCTCGAAGCGGTGCTCTGGCATGGCGGCGAAGCGACGGCGGCGCAGCAACAGGTTTTGTCTTTCAATGCCGAGCAGCGCGCTGCGTTGCTGGCGTTTCTGAACTCACTTTAAATACTGAAAAAACATCGGGAGCCCGACATGTTCCGTCCCAAGTTACTGTTCACCAGCCTTGCCGCGCTCGCCCTCGGCGCCTGCTCGCCGCAGGACCCGCAAGCGGTCACTTCGGCGGCGATCGCCAAATCGGTGATCCTGCCGACCTACACCCGTTGGGTCGAAGCCGACCGGCAACTGGCGGTCAGCGCCCTCGCCTACTGCCAGGGCAAAGAGACCCTGGAAACCGCCCGTGCCGATTTCCTTCACGCGCAGAAAGCCTGGGCCGAGTTGCAACCGCTGTTGATCGGGCCGCTGGCCGAGGGCAATCGTTCGTGGCAAGTGCAGTTCTGGCCGGACAAGAAAAACCTCGTCGGCCGTCAGGTCGAGCAACTGGTCGTCGCCCAGCCGCAGATCGATGCCGCCGCACTGGCCAAATCCAGCGTCGTGGTGCAGGGCCTGTCGGCTTACGAATACATCCTGTTCGACGCCAAGCCTGACGTCGCCAACGACGCGCAAAAAGCCAAATACTGCCCGCTGCTGATCGCCATCGGCGAACGCCAGAAGCAACTGGCCGAAGAGATCCTGCAGGGCTGGAACAACACCGACGGCATGCTCGCGCAGATGAGCAAGTTCCCCAACCAGCGCTACGCCGACTCCCACGAAGCGATCGCCGATCTGCTGCGCGTACAAGTGACGGCACTGGATACCCTGAAGAAAAAACTCGGCACGCCAATGGGCCGTCAGAGCAAAGGCGTGCCGCAGCCGTTCCAGGCGGATGCGTGGCGCAGCCAGTCGTCGCTGACCGCACTGGAAGCCAGCCTAGCCGCGGCCAAAACCGTCTGGGAAGGCGTCGACAACAAAGGCCTGCGCGGTCTGCTGCCGGCCGAACAGAAGCCGTTGGCGGACAAGATCGATGCCGCTTATGCCGCTTCGCTGAAGTTGTTCGACAGCACCCAGCGTTCGCTCGGCGAAATGCTCGAGGACGACGCCGGTCGCCAGCAACTCAACGATATCTACGACAGCCTCAACGTCGTCCATCGCCTGCATGAAGGCGAGCTGGCCAAGGCGCTGGGCATCCAACTGGGCTTCAACGCCAACGACGGTGACTGATGAGGGCGAGTGCCATGCTGCGACGTCAGGTTCTGACTTTAGGTAGTGCACTGCTGGGAGCAGTGACGCTGGGCGGCTGGACGCTGTTCAAACGCAAGGATCAGAGCCCGCTGCTGCTGTCGGCGCGTGACGATACTGACGGCAAGCATTACGCCGTCGGCTATCGGCTCGACGGTACGCGGGTGTTCGCCACCCACGTCGGCCAGCGTTGTCACGACATCATCAACCACCCGACGCAGCCGCTGGCGCTGTTCGTTGCACGGCGTCCGGGTACCGAGAGTTACCTGATCGACCTGCGCGACGGCACGTTGCTGCAGACCGTGACCTCGCAGCCGAACCGGCACTTCTACGGCCACGCCGTGGTGCACAAGGACGGCGAATACCTGTACGCCACCGAGAATGACACGAGCGATCCCGGGCGTGGCCTGCTCGGCGTGTACAAGTTCGAGGGCGAACGGCTGGTGCACACGGGCGAGATTTCCACTCACGGTCTCGGCCCGCATCAGGTGTCGTGGATGCCCGACGGCGAGACGCTGGTGGTGGCCAACGGCGGCATTCGCACCGAGGCGGAAAGCCGCGTCGACATGAACCTCAACGCCATGGAGCCGAGCCTGGTATTGATGCAGCGCGACGGCACGTTGCTGAGCAAGGAAACCCTCGCCCAGCAGATGAACAGCGTGCGCCACCTGGGCATCGCCAGTGACGGCACAATCGTTGCCGGTCAGCAATTCATGGGGCCGTCCCACGAGCGCTCGGAGCTGTTGGCGATCAAGCGCCCCGGACAAGCGTTCGTGGCGTTCCCGGTGGCCGAGCAGCAGTTGCAGGCGATGGGGCACTACACCGCCAGCGTCGCGGTGCACAGCGACCTGCGTCTGGTCGCGTTGACAGCGCCGCGCGGCAATCGCTTCTTTATCTGGGATCTGGACAGCGGCGAACTGCGCCTCGATGCGCCTTTGCCTGATTGCGCCGGCGTTGGTGCGGTAAAGGATGGCTTTGTCGTGACCTCGGGTCAGGGCCGTTGCCGTTACTACGATTGCCGGCAGGAACAGCTGCTGGCCAAGCCGCTGGAATTGCCGGCGGGGCTCTGGGACAACCATCTGCACTTGATGGCCTGACAACAAGTCCCGTGGCTGACAATCAACCTGTGGCGAGGGGATTTATCCCCGTTGGGTGGCGCAGCCGCCCTTAAAACTGCAATTGCGGTATGACTGAAGGATTCAGGGGGCCGCTTCGCAGCCCAACGGGGATAAATCCCCTCGCCACAGGGTTCATATCCGGCCTTCACGTAATAACTGCCAGTTGGAATCCCCACCTGACTCGGAGTAATGTGCCCGCCTGTCTCATGATTTATCCAAGGAAATGGAAATATGCTGCGTCGCCGCATGCTGATCATGTTGGGTGTTGTTTTGCTGATCGTCCTGGTACTGGGCGGATACAAAGCCTTTTCGATCTACACGATGATCCAGGGCTTTTCCAAGCCCAAGCCGCCGATCAGCGTCGCCGTGGCCACTGCCGGCGAACAGCCGTGGCAGATGCGCCTGCCCACCGTCGGCACGCTCAAGGCACTGCAAGGTGTCGACTTGAGTCTGGAAGTCGCCGGCACCGTCACTGAACTCAAATTCGAATCAGGGCAGAAGGTCAAGGCCGGGCAACCGTTGCTGCAACTCGACAGCGCCGTGGAAACCGCCCTGCTCGAAACCGCCAAGGCTGATCTGGGCCTGGCGCAACTGGACTTCGGCCGTGGCGCGCAACTGGTCGACAGCCGCGCGATCTCCAAAGGCGAGTACGACCGCCTCTCCGCCGTGCTGCAAAAGAACAAGGCCACGGTCAATCAGCTCAACGCGTCGCTGGCGAAAAAGCGCATCCTCGCGCCATTCAGCGGCACCATCGGCATCCGCCAGGTCGACGTCGGCGACTACCTCGCCAGCGGTACCAAAATCGCCACGCTGCAAGACTTGAGTAGCCTCTACGCCGACTTCTACGTGCCGGAACAAGCGGTGCCGAAACTCGCTATCGGTCAGCCCGTGCAGTTCACCGTCGCCGCTTATCCGGGGCAGAACTTCGTCGGCAAGATCAGCGCAATCAACCCGATCGTCGAAAGCACCACGCGCAACATCCTCGTCCGCGCCACCCTCGCCAACCCCGACGGCAAACTGTTGCCGGGCATGTTCGCCAGCCTTGAAGTGCTGCTGCCCGATCCACAGAAGCACATCGTCGTGCCGGAAAGCGCGATCACCTACACCCTGTACGGCAACTCGGTTTATGTGGTCGGGCAGAAGAAGGCCGAGGACGGCAGCGTCGCCAAGGATGAAAACGGCCAACCGCTGCTGATCGCCGAACGTCGTTTCGTCGAGACCGGTGAACGCCGCGATGGCCTGGTGATGATCAACAAGGGCGTGCAGAGCGGCGAACAAGTGGTGACGGCGGGCCAGATCAAACTGGACAACGGCGCGCATATCGCCATCAGCGACGACAAGACCCTCGGCGAGCAGAACAGTCCGCCCCGCGCCGACTGATCAAGGAATTCCCATGGCTTTTACCGATCCGTTCATTCGCCGCCCGGTGCTCGCCACCGTGGTCAGCCTGCTGATTGTGCTGCTGGGCTTCCAGGCCTGGAGCAAGCTGCCGCTGCGCCAGTACCCGCAAATGGAAAACGCTCTGATCACAGTGACCACGGCTTATCCCGGGGCCAACGCCGAAACCATTCAGGGCTACATCACCCAGCCGATGCAACAGAGCCTGGCCAGTGCCGAGGGCATCGATTACATGACTTCGGTGAGCCGGCAGAACTTCTCGGTGATTTCGATTTACGCGCGCATCGGCGCCAACACCGACCGCTTGTTCACCGAACTGCTGGCCAAGGCCAACGAGGTGAAGAACAAGCTGCCGCAGGACGCCGAAGACCCGGTGCTGAGCAAGGAATCCGCCGACGCTTCGGCGCTGATGTACATCAGTTTCTTCAGCAAGGACCTGAGCAACCCGCAGATCACCGACTATCTGTCGCGGGTCATCCAGCCAAAACTGGCGACGCTGCCGGGCATGGCCGAAGCAGAAATTCTCGGCAATCAGGTGTTCGCCATGCGCCTGTGGCTCGACCCGGTGAAACTCGCCGGCTTCGGCCTCAGCGCCGCCGACGTGAGCGCTGCGGTGCGCCAGTACAACTTCCTCTCCGCCGCCGGCGAGGTGAAAGGCGAGTACACCGTCACCAGCATCAACGCCAACACCGAACTGAAATCCGCCGAGGCCTTCGCGGCGATTCCGCTCAAGGTCGATGGCGACAGCCGTGTGTTGCTGCGTGATGTCGCGCGGGTGGAAATGGGCGCGGAAAACTACGACTCGATCAGCTCGTTCGGCGGCACGCCGTCGGTGTACATCGGCATCAAGGCCACCCCCGGCGCCAACCCGCTGGACGTGATCAAAGAAGTGCGCAAGCTGATGCCCGAGCTGGAAGCACAGCTGCCGCCGAACCTGAAAAGCGAAATCGCCTACGACGCGACATTGTTCATTCAGGCCTCGATCGATGAGGTGGTGAAAACCCTGTTCGAAGCGGTGCTGATCGTCATCGTCGTGGTGTTCCTGTTTCTCGGCGCTCTGCGTTCGGTAGTGATCCCGGTGGTGACCATTCCGCTGTCGATGATCGGCGTGATGTTCTTCATGCAGATGATGGGTTACTCGATGAATCTGCTGACGCTGCTGGCCATGGTGCTGGCCATCGGTCTGGTGGTGGACGATGCGATCGTCGTGGTGGAAAACATCCACCGACATATCGAGGAAGGCAAGACGCCGTTCGATGCCGCCCTGGAAGGCGCGCGGGAAATTGCCATGCCGGTGGTGTCGATGACCATCACCCTGGCGGCGGTGTATGCGCCGATCGGTTTCCTCACCGGGCTGACCGGAGCGCTGTTCAAGGAGTTCGCCCTGACCCTGGCCGGCGCAGTGGTGATTTCCGGCGTCGTAGCCCTGACGTTGTCGCCGATGATGTGCGCGTTTCTGCTGCGCCACGAAGAGAATCCCAGCGGCCTGGCCCATCGCCTCGACCGCGTCTTTGAAGGCCTCAAGCGCCGTTATCAAAGCATGCTCCACGGCACGCTCAATACGCGGCCGGTGGTGCTGGTGTTTGCGGTGATCGTGCTGTGCCTGATTCCGGTGTTTCTCAAGTTCACCAAGTCGGAACTGGCCCCGGACGAGGATCAAGGCATCATTTTCATGATGGCCAGCGCACCGCAGCCGACCAACCTCGACTACCTGAGCACCTACACCGACGAATTCATCACCATCTTCAAAGAGTTTCCCGAGTACTACTCATCGTTCCAGATCAACGGCTACAACGGCGTGCAGGCCGGTATCGGCGGCTTCCTGCTCAAGCCATGGAACGAGCGCAGCCGCACGCAGATGGAAATCCTCCCCGAGGTGCAGAGCAAACTGGAGAGCATTCCCGGCCTGCAGATCTTCGGTTTCAACCTGCCCTCCCTGCCCGGCACAGGTGAGGGTCTGCCCTTCGAATTCGTGGTCAACACCGCCAATGACTACGAGCTGCTGCTGCAAGTCGCCGAGCGCATCGAGAAACGCGCCATGGAGTCGGGCAAGTTCGCCTTCGTCGACCTCGATCTGGCGTTCGACAAGCCGGAAGTAGTCGTGGATATCGACCGCGACAAGGCTGCGCAGATGGGCGTGTCGATGCTCGACCTCGGCAGCACGCTGGCGACCTTGCTCGGCGAGGCGGAAATCAACCGCTTCACCATCGACGGGCGCAGCTACAAGGTCATCGCCCAGGTTGAACGGGCCTACCGCGACAACCCGGACTGGCTGAACAATTACTACGTGAAAAACACCCAGGGCGAATTGCTGCCGCTGTCGACCTTGATCAAGGTCAGCGACCGCGCACGACCGCGCCAGCTCAATCAGTTTCAGCAGCTCAACGCGGCGAAGATTTCCGGTTTCCCGCTGGTGAGCATGGGCGAAGCCATCGACACCGTGCTGCAGATTGCCCGCGAAGAAGCACCGGCCGGCTTTGCCTTCGACTACGGCGGTGCCTCGCGCCAGTACGTGCAGGAAGGCAGCGCATTGTGGGTCACGTTTGCCCTGGCGTTGGCGATCATCTTTCTGGTGCTGGCCGCACAGTTCGAAAGCTTCCGCGATCCGCTGGTGATTCTGGTGACCGTACCGCTGTCGATTTGCGGGGCGCTGATTCCGCTGTTCCTCGGCTGGTCGAGCATGAACATCTACACCCAGGTCGGGCTGGTGACGCTGATCGGCCTGATCAGCAAGCACGGCATCCTGATCGTCGAATTCGCCAACCAGTTGCGCAAGGACAAGGGTTTGAGCGCCCGTGAAGCCGTAGAGGAAGCAGCGGCAATTCGCTTGCGCCCGGTGCTGATGACGACGGCGGCAATGGTGTTCGGCATGGTGCCGCTGATTCTGGCCACCGGTGCGGGCGCCGTGAGCCGCTTTGATATAGGCATGGTGATTGCGACGGGGATGTCGATCGGCACGTTGTTTACGCTGTTCGTGCTGCCGTGTGTTTACACGTTCCTGGCGAAACCGGACCGCAAATAACACGCATCACGCTGTGGGAGCGAGCCTGCTCGCGAATGCGGTATTTTGATCGTTCCCACGCTCTGCGTGGGAATGCAGCTCGGGACGCGGAGCGTCCCATTGGAACGCGGAGCGTCCTTTGAGGCGTTCCCACGCAGAGCGTAGGAACGATCAAGCAAGATCAAAAGATCGCAGCCTTCGCCAGCTCCTACACAATCCGTATTCCAAAAAAAGGCCTCGCAACTGCGAGGCCTTTCATTTGGGCTTCAATCGTTTCAACTGGCTGGCCTCATTCCCTGAGACAGTCCGAACATGAACAACAGCAAATCATGATCGGGCTGGGTCGCCACGGAGGCTTTCGCCACCCGTGGAACCGAACAATGAGCGTCGTTCCCGGACGCTCCTATGACCTGCATGCGCGGCTGCTCCCAGGCAGCCACCGCCAGTGAAGCAACTGCCAAGGCCCCGATCAGGAACAAACCTCGTGCAATTTCGAGTTTCATCGCTATAAACCTTTGATAGCGCTGCCAAACGCCGTCTCATAAAAGTAGACGAGTTTTTTCCAGTCGGCATCGCGGAACGACGAATGGCGACGCAGTTGCTTCATGTCATGCTGCGCGGCGCGATAGGGTGTCAGACGCTGGCGGCACTTCTCCAGATCGATCAACGCCACTTCAACCTGCGCCGTTTCACCTTCACCGGTGACGCGCACGAAAACGTGTTTGATGTAGATGCAGCTGTGCTGCCAGCGGCCCTTGTGCATGCGCGCCAGGTTCTCGGCGAGGTCCTTGAGGACTTTCTCGTAGACCACGTCGCCACATTGATCGCGACCACCGGCAGCGGCCAGCCAGTGTTCCAGTTCCTGAAAACCGTCGAGGGATTTGGTGACAAGCAGTGCGCGCCATTTGTGCTGCGGATCCGGCTGAGCGCCGCAAAAGACGATCTGCGGTACGCGTACGCCGAGTTTGCTTACGCCAGTCAGGGCATCGAGTTCGCGCAATACGGTCGGGCGACCGAAGGGGTGCAACCAACTGCGATAGATGTGCCCGGTCTGGCGCTTGGCGTACAAGAGCTGACCGTCACGGTCGACGATGCGCTGCACCCCGCTTTCGCCACCACGGCGCACATTGGGCTCTTCAACCCATTCGCCGCGCTGGTTCCAGTAATAATCGAAACGATCCTGGGGAGCGACATCCGCTTCAACCGCTGCTTGCACTGCCATCCTCTACCTCTTGCGTAATACGTAAACTCGCCACATCGCATAGAGCGGTATGAAGTCCAGTTGTTCCTGAATGCGGAAACCCGCCTGTTCAAATTCTTTCTCGATCATCGCCGCCGGAATCAGAAATCGATTCTGGTAATCATGACTTGGCCGATCCCGCTCGGCACGCTTGCGCTTCCAGGCCTTGAAATTGCCGTCAACCCACAACGAAACAATCACGCTGTCACGGGTCACCCGCTCGAACTCGCGCAGGATCACCCGGCGGTGCTCGGCCTCGCCGATGTGGTGCAACAGACGCATGCAAAAGATGCTGTCGACCGAGTTATCCGGCAGAGCGATATCGAATGCCGAGGTGTGCAGCGGTTGTACACGCTTGACCACATCGGCTGGCTGCCCTTGCAGCGCGGTCTTGATCATCGACTCGGAATTGTCCGCGCCGATGATCACCCGGTTGGGCTTCTCCGCGAGCATTGGCCAGAAACGCCCGGCACCGCAGGGCAGATCCAGCACCAGCCCGGGATCTCCCGCCAGCGCCAAGGCCTTGCGACCGACTTGCTCATCGCGCCAGTGCGACAGGCGGCGACCGAGGCTTTGCTGGTGCTTGCGCAGATATCGTTGTGCGTGTTGGTCGTCGTACTTTTCGGAAAAATCGAGCTTGATCGGGCCGGCCATCATCTGGACTCCTGTTCTGATGACGCCACCTTAAGCAGCGGCGTGTCAGCGTCAGGTCATCCAATTGTGAAAATTCTGTCAGGTAAATCTGCAAAGTATTACAACGTTATACAGGATTCAGACAGGTGGGCGGGAGTAGCCTCGATCCACTATTTGCTGGCATTCACGCCAAGATCTACCTCGAATCGGCAGCCATTGGGCTCCATCGTGCTCAAACTGACCGTCCAGCCCTGGTTTTCGCAGATACGCTGGACCAGCGACAGGCCCAAGCCGAGACCCTCGCCACGTTTCTCGCTACCGCGCACAAACGGCTCGAACATCGCCTCGCGTTTTTCTTCGGGAATACCTACTCCCGAGTCCTCGACGACAAAACCGTTGGCAGTGAGGGTAAGGCGAATGAAACCCTCTTCGGTGTAATGCAGTGCGTTACGCAGCAAGTTGCCCATCACCGCATTGAGCAAGGTCGCGTTGTAACGAGTGTCCGGTGGATTGCCCGGCTCGAACATCAGCGTCAGGCCCTTGCGCTCGATCGGTTCGCGCCACAGGCACAGCAGGCTTTCGGCTACTTGCGTGAGGTTCTGCTGCGGCGCGGCGCCGGCCTCTTCGTTTTGTGCGCGCGCCAGCATCAGGAAGGTCTGCACCAGTTCGCGCATCTCCTCGCTGGCCCGGGCAATGCGCTCGACCTGGGCGCGACCGCGCTGATCGAGACCGGGGTTTTCCAGCAGCAGTTCGCAGGAACTGGCGAGGACCATCAGCGGCGTGCGCAATTCGTGGCTGACGTCGCTGGTGAACAAACGCTCGCGGTTCAGCGCCTGACGCAAGCGCCCCAGGGTGGCATCGAACGCCACCGCCAGTTCACCGACTTCATCCGCCGCATAATCCGGCGCCAGGGGCGGCGCCAGCCCGAGCAACTGGTCGCGATGCCGAACCTGCCGCGCCAGGCGCACCACCGGCGCCATCACCTTGCGCGCGAGCACCCAGCCGAGAAACACCGCCAAGGCCAGGCTGAGCACGAAGCCCACCAGCACCACGGCAAACAGCACGCGCTCGCGCTCTTCGAAATCGCTCTGGTCCTGCAGCAAGACATAACGCCGACCATCCACCACTTCGACCATGGCGTGATAGGACAGCTGCTCGCGAAAGACCTCGTGGAAACCGGCATCGAGGTGACGCAGATCCTTGGGCAGGTCGAAATCCCCCGGCCCGCCACTGAAATAGAACAACTGATCCGGCTCGGGGCGATGGCTCCAGTCGGAGACGTTGTCCATCAGCAGCAAACGTTGCAGATCGCCGCCCAGCCCTGCGGAAATCAGTTTCTCTTCCACCAGATGCACCGTTGCAACGATGCCCATGGCGAAGGCGCCGGCGACCAGTGCGCTCATCAGCGCAAAGGCGATGATGATCCGCTGGGAAAGACTCTGCTTAAACTCCATCTCGCCCCTCGGCCAAGCGATAACCGACACCGTGCACGGTGTGCAGCAGTGGCTTGGCGAATGGCTTGTCGATCACCTGGCGCAACTGGTGAACATGGCTGCGCAGGCTGTCGCTGTCGGGGCAGTCATCGCCCCACAGCGCTTCCTCGAGAATCTCCCGACGCAGCACGTGCGGGCTCTTCTGCATCAGCACTGCGAGCAGCTTGAGGCCAACCGGGTTGAGCTTGAGCAGCTTGCCTTCGCGGGTCACTTCCAGGGTGTCGAGGTCGTAGCTCAGGTCACCGACCTGCAACGCCCGGCGACCGCCGCCCTGAGCGCGGCGCATGACCGCTTCGACGCGGGCGGCCAGCTCGGACAGCGCAAACGGTTTGATCAGGTAATCGTCGGCGCCGGACTTGAAGCCTTGCAGCCGGTCGTCGAGTTGATCGCGGGCGGTGAGCATGATCACCGGCGTGTCACGCCGGGCGTCTTCGCGCAGGCGTTTGCACAAGGTGTAGCCGTCGATGCCGGGCAGCATGATGTCGAGCACGATCAGGTCGTAATGCTCGGTGGCCGCCAGATGCAGACCGGACAAGCCGTCTTGTGCGCAATCGACGGTATAGCCTTTCATGCCCAGGTAATCGGCCAGATTGGCCAGGATGTCACGGTTGTCTTCGACCAGCAGAATTCGCATGGACATCTCCTCCGAACGGGGTAACGGCCGTCTTGGCCCGCGCAGCTTACGGCCAAGTGTGGCTCAGGGCTAGGGGCGTTTTTCGATAAACCTGCGCTGCGCGCGCTGCGACGTTTTTTTCACTTTCGGTTAACAAATCGCCGACGCCAGCGCGCGCAGACTCCGCGCGATTACGCTCTCTCCTCCGTTCATCGACCAAGGAACCTGTCATGGTGTCGACCTCTGCCCTTCCCGCTTCAAGACCGCTGAACTGGTGGTTGTGTCTGGGCATTCCCGCAGCGGCGGCGATCATTCTGCTGTTGCTCGAACTGACCGATCTGGACATGGTTCTGGCGCAAATGTTCTACGACCCGGTCGCCGGGGATTTCATCGGGCGGCACAGCTATTTTCTTGAAGACATCCTGCATGACCGGGCGAAACAGCTGGTGATCGGCTTCTCGGTGTTTGCCATTCTGGGTTTCATCGGCGCGTTTTTCATCGAACGGCTGAAACCGTTCAAGCGCGAACTCGGTTGCCTGGTGCTGTCGCTGGGGCTGGCGACTTCGTTTGTCACTCCAGTCAAAGCCGTCACTGCCGTGCAATGCCCGTGGAGCCTGGAGCAATTCGGCGGTCACGAGACCTACAGCAAACTGATGGAGCATCGCCCCGCCACGGACAAGCCGGGACGTTGCTGGCCGGGTGGCCATGCGGCGACCGGGTTTACGTTGTTTGCGTTGTTCTTCGTGTTGCGTGACCGCCGTCCACGACTGGCGCGGCAGGCGTTTGTGTTCGCCTTTGCGCTGGGCTCGGTGTTCTCGATCAGCCGCATGATGCAAGGCGCGCACTTCTTCTCGCACAACGTGTGGACGGCGATTTTCTGCTGGCTGATTTGTCTGGGGGCTTATTACTGGGTGCTGTATCGCCCGGCTGGCAAGACTTCGACGGCGATGAACACACAGCCGATCAACGCCTGAAATAAACAACCTGTGGGAGCGAGCCTGCTCGCGAATTGGCGGCTCAACTGGCTTGCATGTCGGATGACAGACCGCTTTCGCGAGCAGGCTCGCTCCCACAGGGGGATACCAGTGAGCTTCGAAATTGGGGCAATAAAAAACCCCGCTGACTTTCGCCAGCGGGGTTTTGCGTTACAGGGCCAGGGCTGGCTTACATCATGCCGCCCATGCCACCCATGCCGCCCATGTCTGGCATACCGCCGCCAGCTGCACCTTCTTTCTTCGGTGCGTCGGCAACCGCTGCTTCGGTGGTCAGGATCAGACCGCCGATGGAGGCTGCAGCTTGCAGAGCCGAACGGGTTACCTTGGTTGGGTCCAGGATGCCCATTTCGATCATGTCGCCGTATTCGCCGGAAGCAGCGTTGTAACCGAAGTTACCTTTGCCGTTCTTCACTTCGTTCACGACTACGCTTGGCTCGTCACCGGAGTTGGCAGCGATCTGACGCAGCGGCGCTTCAACAGCGCGACGCAGCACAGCGATACCGACGTTCTGGTCAGCGTTGTCGCCGGTCAGCTCGGTCAGTGCTTCCAGAGCACGGATCAGCGCCACGCCACCGCCAGGTACCACGCCTTCTTCAACGGCTGCGCGGGTTGCGTGCAGGGCGTCTTCAACGCGGGCTTTCTTCTCTTTCATTTCAACTTCGGAAC
>NZ_RCNZ01000041.1:0-4052 GCF_004307525.1 Pseudomonas sp. Sample_21
AAGGTGGTTCGGATCGTCTGATCGAACGCCGTGTTGCCGAAGGTGGCTCGGATCGTCTGATCGAACGCCGTGTTGCCGAAGGTGGTTCGGATCGTCTGATCGAACGCCGTGTTGCCGAAGGTGGCTCGGATCGTCTGATCGAACGCCGTGTTGCCGAAGGTGGTTCGGATCGTCTGATCGAACGCCGTGTTGCCGAAGGTGGCTCGGATCGGCTGATCGAACGCCGTGTTGCCTGATGCATGACTGCAAGCGCAACACCGCAGAGAAACCCGGCTCCCGCAGCCGGGTTTTTTATGTCTGCGTGTTTTATCCGGCCTTGGCCATGCAGCGCTTGTAGCGCTCGTCCACGCGCTTGGCGAACCAGGCTGTAGTGAGTTTGCGGGTGATCTTCGGACTCTGCAGCACAATCCCCGGCAATACCGCGCGCGGTAACGCCTTGCCTTCGGCCCGCTCCGCCAGTTCGAACACGCGCTGATAGAGTTTGGTCTCTTCGAATTCCAGGGTTTTGCCCTTTTCCAGTTGATCGCGAATCGTCGGGTTGCGCATGCCCAGCGACTTGGCGAGGGTGCGCACCGCCAGTTCGGTACTGCCGGGCATGATCGAGTCGTAGCGAATCAGGTCGCCGTCCAGGGTCAGCGGGATGCCGGAAGCGCGGCTGACCGCATTCTGAAACGCGGCATTGCGACTGGCGTACCAGCCGGCGTTGAAATCGGCGAAACGATACAACGGCTCACGGTAACTCACCGGATAACCGAGCAAATGGGCGATGCCGAAATACATGCCGCCGCGCCGGCTGAACACTTCACGACGAATTGTGCCGTCCACCGGGTACGGGTAATCCTTGGCGTGCTCCTCGGCGAATTCGATGCTGACCTGCATCGGCCCGCCGGTGTGCACCGGGTTGAAGCCGCCGAACAGCGTGCGGCCCATCGGCACCATGCCGATGAAGTCGTCGAAAATCGCGCTCAGTTCCCTTTCACTGCGCGCCGCATTCAGGCGTTCGCTGTAGGTCTTGCCGTTGGGCGAGCGCACTTGCAAAGCGCCGCTGACCAGCAGGCTGGGGATGTGCACCTTGGCGGCGCGGCGGTCGATTTCGTCGCGGGCGATCTTGCCCAGGCCGGGCACCGTCGGGTCAGCCTGGAAAGTCGATTCCTGCTCGGCCACGGCCAGTACCGAACACAGATTCTGCGTGGTGGTGTTGATGCCTTGCGCGGCGAACGCGGCGTAGATGTCCGTGGCCCAACCCTGACGGTCGGCAGTTTTCGCCGGCAACAGCCGAACAATTTCAGCCTTCACTTCAGCCGGCGGGCGCGGCGCCGGTTCGTTGCTGCGCTGGCTGGCGCAACCGGCGAGCAGCAGCACGGCGCCGAGGGCGATGATCAATCTTGAGGTGTACATGCACTTTTCCAATCCGTGAACCCGAGGCCACGATACACAATCCCCGTAGGAGCTGCCGCAGGCTGCGATCTTTTGATCTTGTTTTAAAAGACAAAATCAAAAGATCGTCCGATCGCGACCCATGCCTTCGGCAGCGCTTCCAAGGCTGATGACAAACTGATTGCAAAACGTTACTGCGAAACCCTATCATTCGCGCCTGGAGTCGCATTAGCGCAAGGAGTTCCGCGCCGCCCTTATTTTTTCATTGGCCGTTCGCCTCCAGGTATCCGACATGCCCGCTTCAGCTCGACTCGGCGCTCCATTTCGCCCGACTTTGCTTGCCCTGCTGTGCTCCCTGACCGTTACCGCCCACGCCGCTGAAGACAACAGCAAAGCGCTGTTGCTCGACGACGTCAACGTCAATGCCCAGGCGCCTGCGCCCAACGCCCTGCCCCCGGTCTACGCTGGCGGTCAGGTTGCGCGCGGCGGCCAGTTGGGCGTGCTCGGCAATCAGGACATGATGGACGTGCCGTTCAGCGCGGCGTCCTACACCGAGCAGCTGATCCAGGATCAGCAGGCGGAAAACGTCGCCGATGTGCTGCTCAACGATTCCTCGGTGCGCCAGGCCTCGGGCTTCTCCAACCAGGCGCAGGTCTTCATGATTCGCGGCCTGCCGCTCAATGGCGATGATATTTCCTATAACGGCCTCTACGGCGTGTTGCCCCGGCAGATCATTTCCACCGATGCGCTGGAGCGCGTGGAAGTGTTCAAAGGCCCCAACGCTTTCATCAACGGCGTAACCCCGACCGGTTCCGGCATCGGCGGCGGCGTCAACCTGCAACCCAAACGCGCGGGCGATGTGCCGCTGCGCCGTTACACCACCGATATCAACAGCGAAGGCCGCATCGGTCACCACTTCGATATCGGCCAGCGTTTCGGTGAAGACAACCGCTTCGGCGCGCGGGTCAACCTGTCGCAGCGCGAAGGCGACACCGGCATCGATCACGAGAACCAGCGCTCGAAACTGTTCGCCATCGGCCTGGATTATCGCGGCGATGCGCTGCGGGTGTCCGGTGACTTCGCCTATCAGAAGGAACGCGTCAACGGTGGCCGCAGCTCGGTCAACCTCGGCACCGCCACGCACATCCCGGATGCGCCATCGGCGGACGTCAACTACGCGCCGAAATGGGGTTACACCGACATCGAAGACACCTTCGGCATGCTCCGCGCCGAATACGACCTCAATGACAACTGGACCGCCTACGCCGCCGGTGGCGCCAAGCACACCCGTGAAGTCGGCCGCTACAACTCGACCACGCTGGTCGGCAACAACGGCGCATCGTTCACCACCGGCTCGTTCGTGCCCCATGACGAGGACAACACCAGCGTCATGGCCGGCCTCAACGGCAAATTCAACACCGGCCCGGTCAGCCACAAGCTGAATTTCGGCCTGACCGGGATCTGGGCCGAGCAGCGCAGTGCCTATGACTTCGACCTGACCCGCTACTCGAACAACATCTATCACCCGATCACTACCCCAGCGCCGGTCGGCAACTTCGCCGGTGGCGATCTCAACGATCCAGGCATCGTTGGCAAGACCTTCAACCGCAGCGTGGCGATTTCCGACACCCTCGGGTTCTTCGATGATCGCCTGCTGGTCACCGCCGGTCTGCGTCGTCAGCAACTGGTGGTGCAGGGTTACAGCTACGCCAGCTACGGCAGCGGCCCGCGCTCGTCGAGCTACGACGAGTCGATCACCACGCCGGTGTACGGCATCGTGTTCAAGCCGTGGGAGCATGTGTCGTTCTACGCCAACCATATCGAAGGCCTGGCCCAAGGGCCGACTTCGCCGACCAGCTCCGGCGGTTTCCGCGTCACCAACGGCAACGAAGTCTACGCACCGAAACGCTCCAAGCAGACCGAACTGGGCGTGAAAGTCGACATGGGCACCTATGGCGCGAGCCTCGGTGTTTATCGCATCGAACAGCCAAGCGACGGCTACTGCGAAATCAACAGCGCCACCACCTGCACCTACGTGCGCGAAGGCGAGCAGATCAACAAAGGCGTGGAGATGAACGTCTTCGGCGAGCCGATCGACGGCCTGCGCCTGATCAGCGGCCTGACCCTGATGGACACCGAACTGAAAAACACCCTCAACGGCGCCAACGACGGTAACCGCGCCATCGGCGTGCCGACCTTCCAGTTCAACGCTGGCGTGGATTGGGACGTGCCGGGCCTGCAAGGCGTTGCGCTGAACGCGCGGATGCTGCGCACCGGCGGGCAATACGCCGACGCGGCGAACAACCTCAGCCTGCCGACGTGGAACCGCTTCGACGCGGGCGCGCGCTATGCGTTCAAGGTGTCGGAGAAGGACGTGACCGTGCGGTTCGGCGTCGAGAACGTGGCGAACAAGAAGTACTGGGAATCGGCTCAGGGCGGCTACCTGACCCAGGGCGAACCGCGAGTGGCGAAGTTGTCGGGGACGATCGACTTCTAAGCGCCGGAAAGATCAAAAGCCCCTCACCCTAACCCTCTCCCAGAGGGAGAGGGGACTGATCGGGTTGCTTCGACAATTGAAGCCGACCTGATATTCCGAGTCGAACTCAAATCTTGAAAAGCTTGAAGATCGGCTCCCTTTCCCCCTCGCCCCCTTGGGGGAGAGGGCTGGGGTGAGG
>NZ_RCNZ01000014.1:0-4051 GCF_004307525.1 Pseudomonas sp. Sample_21
CCGACGCCACCTTTGCCGCCGGTCACCGCGATCACCTGTACGGGATGCATGCTGCCCATGTTATTTCTTTACCTTGTCTTGCATAGACGGAGGCCACATTACTGGCTGCGCGTTCCTGATCGGAACAATGCGTGGCAGACCATCGATGTAGGTACAAAAACTGTTCATGATTACCTCAGCCAACCTGCTTGGTCGGGCTGTGATAGATATCAGCGAACATGTCAGCCATGGCTTCTTCGCTGGGTTCTTCCTGCATTTGCACGCTGACGGCGCGGCTGACCAGCTGATGACGACGCGGCAGATGCAAATCATCCGGAATCCGTGGGCCATCGGTCAGATACGCGACCGGCAATTCATGACTGATCGCCAGGCTCAACACTTCGCCGAGACTGGCCGTTTCATCCAGTTTAGTCAGGATGCAGCCGGCCAGCCCGCAACGTTTGTAACTGTGATAAGCGGCGGTTAGAACCTGTTTCTGGCTGGTGGTTGCCAGGACCAGATAATTTTTTGAGCGAATGCCACGCCCGGCCAGGCTCTCAAGCTGCATGCGCAACGCCGGATCACTGGCTTGCAGCCCGGCAGTATCGATCAAAACCACGCGTTTGCGTAGCAGTGGATCCAATGCCTGCACCAGCGACTGGCCCGGATCGACGTGCGTCACCGGCACGTTGAGGATGCGCCCGAGGGTTTTCAGTTGTTCCTGCGCGCCGATGCGGAAGCTGTCCATGCTCACCAGTGCGACGTTCTGCGCGCCGTACTTGAGCACGTAACGCGCGGCGAGCTTGGCCAGCGTGGTGGTCTTGCCCATGCCGGCGGGGCCGACCATGGCAATCACACCGCCCTCTTCCAGCGGCTCGACTTCCGGTACGGCAATCATCCGCGCCAGGTGGGCCAGCAGCATGCGCCAGGCCTGACGGGGTTCTTCGATATCGGTGATCATCGCCAGCAGATCGCGCGACAGCGGGCCGGACAGGCCGATGCGCTGCAGACGGCGATAGAGATTGGCCTGGGCCGGACGGCTGCCTTGCAGCTGATTCCAGGCCAGGGTGCCGAGCTGAACTTCCATCAGCTCGCGCAGGCTGTTCAATTCAAAACGCATCGAATCCAGCGCACGCGGATCGACACCCGCCGAGGCCTGCGCAGGTGCTGCGGCCGGACGCGTCGGTGCGGCGTAGGTCGGCTCGCTCAGCGGCTCGGCAGCGGTCAGCGGCAGGCCTGCGGTCAATGGCAGCCCGGCAAACAATTGCTGATTGGTGTTGCCGTCGGCTTCGCCACGCAGGCTCAGCTCGGCCTGGGCGGTGACGATGCGCGACTGGGTCTTGCGCAGCTCGTCTTCGAGTTCCATGTTCGGAACCCGTGGCGCCAGCGCCGACAATTTGTAATCCAGAGCCGCCGTCAACTCGACGCCGCCGGCAATGCGGCGGTTGCCGATGATGGCGGCATCAGCGCCCAGCTCATCGCGAACCAGCTTCATGGCCTGACGCATATCGGCGGCGAAAAAACGCTTAACTTGCATAAACCACTACCTCAGCCGTTGGGCCCTACTGTCGCAACGATGGTCACTTGCTTGTTGTCCGGTACTTCCTGGTAGGCCAGTACATGCAGCCCTGGCACTGCGAGGCGACCGAAGCGCGAGAGCATCGCGCGAATCGGGCCTGCTACCAGCAGGATCACCGGTTGGCCTTGCATTTCCTGCCGCTGGGCCGCTTCGATCAACGAACGCTGCAGCTTCTCGGCCATGCTCGGCTCCAGCAGAACGCCCTCTTCCGAGCCTTGTCCTGCCTTCTGCAGACTATTGAGCAATATCTGTTCCAACCTTGGTTCCAATGTGATTACAGGCAGCTCGGACTCAGTGCCTACAATGCTTTGGACGATTGCACGGGATACGCCGACCCGCACAGCGGCGACCAGCGCGGCGGTATCTTGACTCTTGGCAGCGTTGTTCGCGATCGCCTCGGCAATGCTGCGAATGTCGCGCACCGGCACGTGCTCGGCGAGCAGCGCTTGCAGGACCTTGAGCAACTGCGACAGCGAAACCACGCCCGGCACCAGCTCTTCCGCCAGTTTCGGCGAGCTCTTGGCCAGCAATTGCATGAGTTGCTGCACTTCCTCGTGGCCGATCAGCTCACTGGAGTGCTTGTACAGAATCTGGTTCAAGTGGGTGGCGACCACGGTGCTGGCGTCGACCACGGTGTAGCCGAGCGATTGCGCCTGGGCGCGCTGGCTGATTTCGATCCACACCGCCTCCAGGCCAAAAGCCGGATCTTTGGCGTTGATCCCGTTGAGCGAGCCGTACACCTGACCCGGATTGATCGCCAGTTCGCGATCCGGGTAGATCTCGGCCTCGGCGAGGATTACGCCCATCAGCGTCAGGCGATACGCGCTCGGCGCCAGATCGAGGTTGTCGCGGATGTGCACGGTCGGCATCAGGAAGCCCAGATCCTGCGAGAGCTTCTTGCGCACGCCCTTGATCCGCGCAAGCAATTGCCCACCCTGATTGCGGTCCACCAGCGGAATCAGGCGGTAGCCGACTTCCAGGCCGATCATGTCGATCGGCGTAACGTCGTCCCAGCCCAGCTCTTTGGTTTCCATGGCGCGGGCCGGCGACGGCAGCAGTTCCTGCTGACGCTTGACCTCTTCCAGCGCCACAACCTTGGCGACGTTCTGCTTCTTCCAGAACAGGTACGCGCCGCCCGCAGCCAGCGCCGCCATGCTCAGGAAGGAGAAGTGCGGCATGCCTGGCACCAAGCCCATCACCGCCATCAAACCAGCGGCCACGGCCAGCGCTTTCGGCGAGGCGAACATCTGGCGGTTGATCTGCTTGCCCATGTCTTCCGAGCCGGAAGCACGGGTCACCATGATCGCCGCTGCTGTAGATAACAACAGTGATGGCAATTGCGCCACTAAACCGTCACCGATGGTCAGCAAGGCGTAAACCTTGCCCGCATCGCCGAAGCTCATGCCGTGCTGGAAGATACCAACCGCCATGCCGCCAATGAGGTTGATGAACAGAATCAGCAGGCCGGCGATCGCGTCACCACGGACGAACTTGCTGGCACCGTCCATCGAACCGTAGAACTCCGCCTCCTGGGCGACTTCCTGACGGCGCGACTTGGCTTGATTCTGGTCGATCAGGCCGGCGTTGAGGTCGGCGTCGATCGCCATTTGTTTGCCAGGCATCGCATCGAGGGTGAAACGCGCGCTCACCTCGGAAATCCGCCCGGCACCCTTGGTCACCACGACGAAGTTGATGATCATCAGAATCGCGAAGACCACGATACCGACCACGTAGTTACCGCCGATCACCACCTCACCGAAGGCCTGAATCACCTTACCGGCAGCGGCGTGGCCGTCCTGACCGTGGAGCATCACCACCCGCGTCGACGCCACGTTCAAGGCCAGCCGCAGCAGCGTCGCCACCAGTAGAATGGTCGGGAACACCGCGAAATCCAGCGGCCGCAGCGCATACACGCAGACCAGCAGGACGACGATCGACAGAGCGATGTTGAATGTAAAGAAGACGTCGAGCAGGAACGGCGGTACCGGCAACATCATCATCGCCAGCATGACCAGCAGCAACAACGGCACGCCCAGATTGCCTCGACTGAGGTCGGCAACGTTGGTGCGTGCTGTATTGAATAACTGAGTGCGATCCACCGGTTTTCCCCGTTCCTTTAAAGCAAACTTTTGACGCCCCGAACGGGCGCAGGGCGGCTATTGCAAGAAGCTTTCCAACTTTTGCCGGGGAATGAAATAGAGCGGTTTTACTTGGGATTATCGACTGATTGGGCTGACCCCTTCGCGAGCAGGCTCGCTCCCACCGTTTGAAATGCATTCCCAATCGGACATTTGGAATACGGCCCCTGTGGGAGCGAGCCTGCTCGCGAAGAGGCCTTCGAATGCGGCGCATTTTTTCGATTTAAACGAAGCTGTTTAAAAGACACCTGCAGACACGGTCTCAAGGCTACAAATCCTTGCGCCATTGCCTACAGCTACGCCAGAATCCGCCGGCTTGTGCGCCTTGGGGGCGGGTTCTATTGTGGTGCGGTCG
>NZ_RCNZ01000047.1:0-73541 GCF_004307525.1 Pseudomonas sp. Sample_21
TGAAGATCGGCTCCCTTTCCCCCTCGCCCCCTTGGGGGAGAGGGCTGGGGTGAGGGGGATCGATTCGGGCAACACCGAACATCTTCAGCCGAACACCGAACAGCCCCACTCGCCTGACTACCACGCAGCCTTACTCCGTCTGGCCGACCACACTGGCCACCCTCTCCCGCTGATCCATACTTGCTGCACAGCCACAGGAGGACAGCCCCATGAACCGCAGCGACGTGCTGATCATCGGTGCCGGCCCGACCGGTCTGGTCCTGGCGCTGTGGCTGAGCAAACTCGGCGTGCGCGTGCGCATCATCGACAAGACCTCGGCGCCAGGCTCCACTTCCCGCGCTCTGGCCGTGCAGGCACGCACCCTCGAGCTGTATCGCCAACTCGATCTGGCCGACACCATTGTGCGTCGCGGCCATCAGGTCGCGGCGGCGAATTTCTGGGTCAACGGCAAACCGGTCGCGCACTTGCCGCTCAAGCGCATCGGCGAAGGCTTGACGCCCTACGCGTTCGTCGAGATTTTCCCGCAGGACGAGCACGAACGGCTGTTGCTCGAGCGCCTCGAAGACTACGGCGTCAGTGTCGAGCGCAATACCGCACTGGACAGCTTCGAGGAAACCGGCGACACCCTCACCGCCCACCTGCGCCTGCCCGATGGCCGGCAGGAAGTCTGTCAGGCCTGCTATCTGGCCGGTTGCGACGGCGCCCGTTCGGTGGTGCGCAAAGCCCTCGACACCGACTTCCCCGGCGGCACCTATCAGCAGATTTTCTACGTCGCCGATATCACGGCCAGCGGCCCGGCGCTGAATGGCGAGTTGCATCTGGACCTGGACCAAGCGGATTTTCTCGCGGTGTTTCCACTGGCCGGCGAAGGCCGCGCGCGACTGATCGGCACGGTGCGTGACGAACGCGCCGAGCGTGCCGAAACCCTGCAATTTGCCGACGTCAGCAGCCGCGCCATCGAGCAGCTGAAAGTGCACATCGAAGACGTACACTGGTTCTCCACTTACCGCGTGCATCACCGCGTGGCCGAGCACTTTCGCAACGGCCGGACGTTTCTGCTCGGCGATGCCGCCCATGTACACAGTCCGGCCGGTGGCCAGGGCATGAACACGGGCATTGGCGATGCAATCAATCTGGCGTGGAAACTCACTGCCGTGCTCAGTGGTGGCGCCGAGCCGAGGCTGCTCGACACCTACGAATCCGAGCGCATCGCCTTCGCTCGCCGACTGGTCTCCACCACCGACAAGGTCTTCAGTTTCGTCACCGCGCAGGGTCGTATGGCCGATCTGCTACGGATGCGTGTGGCGCCGTTTCTGCTGCCGAAAATGGCCGGGTTCGAAGCCAGCCGCGAATTCCTGTTTCGCACGGTCTCGCAAGTCACCCTCAACTATCGCGGCATGCCACTGAGCCAGGGTGAAGCCGGCCACGTGCACGGCGGCGACCGCTTGCCGTGGGCGCATGATGGCGAAGGAGATAATTTCGAGCCGCTACGGCAGCCGTGCTGGCAGGTGCATGTGTACGGCGACACCAGCGACGAGATGATCGCCTGGTGCGCCGAACACCACTTGCCGCTGCACGTCTTCGACTGGCGCCCGGCGTTTGAAACGGCGGGATTGGGGCGCAACGGATTTTATCTGTTGCGGCCGGATACCTATGTGGCGATTGCCGACAACAGTGCCGATCCGAAGGTGATCGAACGCTACTTCCGCGATCACGGTATCCGGCCTTTTCAGTGACCTTCACACCTCGTTGGCCAGCCATTCGTCGGAAAGACCTGAACACCTGTCAACTCTGACAGTAGACGCATTGCGCAGCGCCACCTCTAATCATTGCTCACCGTTTTCAAGGAGCAATCAAGATGGAACTGTCCACCGCAGACCAAGTGCAAGACATAGAGGTCACTGGAACATTAAACGCACTGTTCGAAGTCGCCGACCACCAACCTTTAAATGCTGCTTTGATCGAGTTGCGTTCAACCCAGCGGGTAAAATATGAGTTCCGAGGGAGAACGGAGGCCAACGACAGGTCTTTTATATTTCAAATTTTCAGAGATCTGGAAGATGGAACATATGAAATACCTTCGACCTACTACCAGTACGCCGCAGTGTACTTTGCAAATCATGCAGGTTGGACGTACGCATCGCCCAATCAATCAATCTTGCATCTAACGATTTCTGAAAATAAAACTCGTTTCAGTGGAGGAATCAAAGCTGAATTCGATCCAATCGAACACAAAACTGGTGCTCCAACGCTGTATGTCACTGCGTCGCTAGGTGTCAAACTCAGCAAAGCTCTTTTCTGATAAAAATCGAGTCATGGAGACGATCGCAACCTGACGCCTCTGCCTACAAGGAGCAACCATTCCATACAGGCAATGCTGCAAGTTGCGATTCCTTTCTCAGATCCCCGCCAACGCCAGATCCATCGCAAAGTAGGTGAAGATCAGATCCGCCCCGGCACGCTTGATTGCGCCAAGACTTTCGCGCACCACGCGCTCTTCGTCGATCGCACCGGCCTGGGCGCCGAACTTGATCATCGCGTACTCGCCGCTGACCTGATACGCCGCCAGTGGCAGGTTCGAGGCCTGGCGAATGTCGCGGATGATGTCGAGGTAGGCGCCGGCCGGTTTGACCATCAGCGCATCGGCACCTTCCTGCTCATCGAGCAGCGATTCGCGTAGGGCCTCGCGACGATTCATCGGGTTCATCTGATAGCTTTTGCGGTCGCCCTTGAGCGCGCTGCCACCGGCCTCGCGGAACGGACCGTACAGCGCCGAGGCGAATTTGGTCGAATAGGCCATGATCGGAATCTGCGTGAAGCCGGCAGCGTCGAGCGCCTGGCGAATCGCGCGCACCTGGCCGTCCATTGCTGCCGACGGTGCGATTACGTCAGCCCCGGCGCGGGCGGCGGCCACGGCTTGCTTGCCGAGATTGATCAGAGTCTGGTCGTTGTCGACTTCGTGGTTGTGCATCACACCGCAATGGCCGTGATCGGTGTACTCGCAGAAGCAGGTGTCGGACATCACGATCATTTCCGGCACGGCGTCCTTGGCAATGCGCGACATGCGCGAGACCAGCCCGTCTTCGCGCCAGGTGTCACTACCGTTGGCATCGAGATGATGGGACACGCCAAAGGTCATCACCGACTTGATGCCGGCACGGGCATAGCGCTCGATTTCGCTGGCCAGTTTGCGCTCGGGAATGCGCTGCACGCCGGGCATGCTGGTGATCGGCACGAAGTCGTCGATGTCTTCCTCGACGAAGATCGGCAGGACCAGATCGTTCAGGCTGAACTCGGTTTCCTGGAACAGACTGCGCAGGCTCGCATTGCGGCGCAGACGGCGGGGACGTGCTTCGGGGAACTGACTGGACATGGGGCCTTTCCTGAAAACAGCGGATGAGACGAAAGTCGTAGGGGCGAAGCTTATGCCTTGCGGCGGGTGCGGGACAAACCTGGATCAATCAAGAGAGCGTTACCGGGCTTGTAATAATCCTGCTGCTGATCGCGCATTTCCCCCTGTGGGAGCGAGCCTGCTCGCGAATGCGCCGGGTCAGACATAGAAATGTTGTCTGATACGACGCTTTCGCGAGCAGGCTCGCTCCCACAGTGGCGACTGTGTTGGGTCAGGACGGGATGGTCAGGCCACGAATGACCGCCGGGCGCGCGAGAAACCGCTCCAGCACCCGTGTGACATTGGGGAAACTCTGAATCCCGACCAGATCCCCGGCCTCATAGAAGCCAAGCAGATTGCGCACCCACGGGAACGTGGCAATGTCGGCGATGGTGTATCGCTCGCCCATGATCCAGTCGCGGCCTTCGAGGCGAGTGTTGAGCACATTAAGCAGGCGTTTGCTCTCCTCGACATACCGATCGCGTGGGCGCTTGTCCTCGTAATCCTTGCCGGCAAATTTGTTGAAGAAACCGAGCTGGCCGAACATCGGGCCAATGCCGCCCATCTGCCACATCAGCCATTGGATGGTCTCGTAGCGCAGCGCGCCTTCCTGAGCGAGCAACTGACCGCTCTTGTCGGCCAGATAAATCAGGATCGCGCCGGATTCGAACAGCGGCAGCGGTTTATCTTCCGGGCCATGCGGGTCGAGGATCGCCGGGATCTTGTTGTTCGGGTTCAGCGAGAGAAATTCCGCCGAGGTCTGGTCGTTGGTGTCGAAACCGACGCGGTGCGGCTCGTACGGCAGGCCGATCTCTTCGAGCATGATCGACACTTTGACGCCGTTGGGAGTCGGCAGGGAGTAGAGCTGAATCCAGTCCGGGTACTGCGCCGGCCATTTCTGAGTAATCGGGAATGCAGACAGATCGGTCATTGGAAGCATCCAGTCACAAATTGAAAACCGATCATAAAGTAGGCCTGCCGCTGCGCCTACACGAACCGTAACATCCTGTCGCTAACCTGCCTGCATGCCCGCAAAGGTTGCCGCTAGAGTGCTGCGCACTGGCCTGGAACGAACCAAACGGCGTTACAGGACTCTGAGTTATGCCTTTCTCGCAGAGGAAGCTGTTCATGACAGGGAAACACCCGGTGCTGGGAGCCCGCGGTGCCAAGGTTTGTCAGCCTTAACCGCTTTTGCTGAAGAACCTTCGAATTGATGACGAACCTGATGAGTTTCGCCAAACGCTTCAAACATCGCGCGTACGTGGCCCTGCCCTCCCTGCTGGCAGTCAGCGCGCTGTTTCTGTCCCTCGAATCCAGCGAAAGCCGCGCACAACCAGCGGACGGCACGCAGACGCTGGTGTTCCTGCGCCACGCGGAAAAGCCCGAAGGCGGCCTCGGCCAGCTCAACTGCCAGGGCCTGAACCGCGCCATCGACCTGTCGACGCTGCTGCCGGAAAAATTCGGCAAGGCCGACTACGTGTTCGCCGCCAACCCGACGCGCAACGTCGAGGAAGGCGAACTGGACAATTCCTACAGCTACATTCGTCCGCTGATGACCATCAGCCCGGCCGCGATCAAGCTCGGCCTGCCAGTGAACATCGAGTTCTCCGCCAACGACACCAGCGATCTGGCCCGCGAGCTGCTGGACGAGAAGTACCACAACTCGACGATCTACACCGCCTGGTCCCACGGTTATCTGCCGGATCTGATCAACAAGGTCGCTGGCAACGCAGTGGGCGAGCGGCAGAAGATCACCGATGACTGGGCCGGCGATGACTTCGACTCGCTGTATGTACTGACCCTGAAGTGGCACAACGGCAAGGCCAGTTTGCAGAGCCATGTCTACAAACAGGGGCTGGATAACGGCAAGGACACTTGCCCGACCTGATATTTGTAGCGCCTGACCTTACGTCTTCGCGAGCAGGCTCGCTCCCACAGGGAACCGCATTTCAACTGTGGGAGCGAGCCTGCTCGCGAAGAGGCCAGTCGCTTGCGCCTCAAGCCTTCTGACTCACCCTCGCGCGCAAATACTCGATCACCGCCCCCCGCTCCCCGGCAAACTCGATCCGCCCGCCCTTCTTCTCGCGCTGGAACACATACATCGGGTCGTAATACTCACGCAGCAAACCCTCGATCCAGCCACGATGCAGCTCCACCGTGCCGCTGCGGCCCTGTTCGGCCAGCGCCTGCTCCATCAACACCAGCATCCGCGAATGGCGCTCACCGCCGAGGCGTTTCTGTACGTTGTTGAGGCTTTCCAGCAGACGTTCGGAGAACAAGGCAAAACCGTTTTCACCGTGCACCGAGGCGAACTCCGCCGACAGATCGATGACGTAATCACGCAGGATCCGTTCGACGCGATCCTCGAAGCGATCTTCCAGCCAGACCATCGGGTGCTGCTGCATGCCCTGATACAGCGGCAGCGGCAAGGCGCAACTGCCGACCACACGGCTCTCGTCTTCGAGCACAAACTGCTCGATCCCGGCATCGCGTTTCTTCAGAAAGTCGATGGCCAGGCGATTCTCGAAATCGATGTTCGACGGCTGCCCGGTCGCGCGTTTGCCGAAACTGGAGCCGCGATGGTTGGCGTGGCCTTCCAGATCCACACCGTTGCGCAACTGCACCAGCACTTCGGTCTTGCCGGTGCCGGTCATGCCGCCGAGCAAAACGAAATCACACTGCGCGATGGCTTGCTCAAGGGTGTCGATCAAAAAACTGCGCATCGCCTTGTAGCCGCCGCCGACGCGCGGATAGTCGATGCCCGCCTCGTCGCGCAGCCACTGCTGGGTGATCTGCGAGCGCAAGCCACCGCGAAAACAGTACAGATAACCATCGGGATGAGCCCGGGCGAAGTCGGCCCAGGCCTGGATGCGCTCGACCTTGACCGAGCCGGACACCAGTTGGTGGCCCAGCTCGATCGCCGCCTGCTGGCCATGCTGCTTGTAGCAAGTGCCGATCTTCTGCCGTTCCAGATCATTCATCAGCGGCAGATTGACCACGCCGGGGAACGCGCCTTTGTGAAACTCGACCGGCGCGCGGGCATCCATCATCGGCCGGTCGTTGAGGAAAATATCGCGGTAGTCGGTGCAGTCGCGGAGCATCAAATCACCTCGACCGCGTTCGTCTGTCGCTCAACCAGTTCGCCGATCGGCGCAAGGTTCAGGCCCAGTTCAGCGGCGAGACCGAGGAACTCGTCATTGCCTTCAGGCGTGACCGCAATCAGCAGACCGCCGCTGGTCTGCGGATCGCACAGCACGCGTTTGTGCAACTCCTGCACGCGGCCAACCTTGCTCGAATAGCTGTCGAAGTTGCGCAGCGTACCGCCCGGCACGCAGCCCTGATCGAGGTAGTACTCGACGCTGTCCAGACGCGGCACGCGGTCGTAGGCGATGCGCGCGGTCAACTGGCTGCCGTCGGCCATTTCCACCAAGTGCCCGAGCAGGCCGAAACCGGTGACGTCGGTCATCGCGGTGACGCCGGCGAGTTTGCCGAAGCGGCTGCCAGGCTTGTTCAGGGTGCACATCCAGTCGCGGGCGACACCGACGTCGGCGGCGCGCAACTTGCCCTTCTTTTCGGCGGTGGTGAGGATGCCGATGCCCAGCGGTTTGGTCAGGTACAACAGGCAACCAGCGGTAGCGGTGTCGTTGCGTTTCATGTGGCGCTTTTCCACAAGCCCGGTGACGGCGAGGCCGAAGATCGGCTCCGGCGCATCGATCGAATGCCCGCCCGCCAGTGGAATACCCGCCGCGTCACACACCGAGCGACCGCCACGAATCACTTCCCTCGCCACTTCCGGCGCCAGCACATTCACCGGCCAGCCGAGGATCGCGATCGCCATCAACGGATCGCCGCCCATCGCGTAGATGTCGCTGATCGCGTTGGTTGCGGCAATGCGGCCGAAGTCGAACGGGTCATCGACAATCGGCATGAAAAAATCGGTGGTCGACACCACACCACGCTCGGCATCGATCTCATACACCGCCGCGTCATCACGCGAGGCGTTGCCGACCCAGAGTTTCGGATCGAGGTTCTGTGCGCCGCTGCCGGCGAGGATCACTTCCAGCACCTGTGGGGAAATCTTGCAGCCACAACCGGCGCCATGGCTGTATTGGGTCAGACGAATCGGCTCGCTCATGGGAGAGTCTCTGGCAATGAATGGGGCGGATTCTAGCAGAGCGCGAGCGCGCAGATTTTTGTGCTGACCGAGCGGCCCCCTTCGCGAGCAGGCTCGCTCCCACATTCGTACGGTGGTCTCCTGTGGGAGCTAGCCTGCTCGCGAAAGCAATCGAACCTGCCTGCACCGTCCAGTCAGCCCCGCCTGCAAACCTCAGCGAAAATCTGCGTAATCGGCCGATGCGGCTGGCGCTTGTGCATCCGCCGCACTTGTTCACTCAGTCGCAACAACTCTTCACTGGGCTTGGCCCATTGCTCTTCGGGCAGCGGCTCGGACCATGCACGCATGACTTCCGGCAGCGCCTGCTTGCCGATTCTTTCCAGACGGCGCACTTCCCATTCGACCAAACGGTTTGGAATCGTCCATAAAGTCATGACGTGATACAGGTACCAAAAAAATCCCGACAGCGGCGAGCGGCGGCCTTCACGGATCTGCTGATGCATTCGCGCGCGGGCATTGCGGAAAGTGTGCAGGCCTTCGTGGGGCGGGTCGTCCGGGCCTTGCAGGTCTTGCAGGTCCTGGACCAATTTGAGGTCGTTGACTTCGTACTCCATGTAACCGCGAATCGCTTCCCAATGGCTGATCGCGAGCTCCAGGCCAGCGCATTGAAATTCCTGGCTTATGAGGGTTTCACCTTGGTAGAAACCGATGCCCATGCCGTATTGGCGGTGGATGCCGAATTGGGTGGCGCCCTTGGCTTCGATGATCCACGCGGAAAGCGATTCCCATGGGATGAAGACTGGTTCGGTGGCGCCTTCGGGCATGAAGCAGGCTTCGCGGCGTTGGCGGTTGAAGCGGGTTGGGATGAGGGAGAGGCGTTTTTTGTGGACGTGGTGCCAGACGCCTAGACCAATAAGAAGGATCGAGGGGCCGCAGATTAATTGGTTCTTGTAAGCCTCTTCGAATACACCAATCATTGATTCCCAAATCGCCCCGTTCCCATAACCAAAAATAATACCTAGCAAGCCGGTAAATAAAGGAAATAAAACAATGATCATAAAGGCGCCTGCGGTTGGCGCGCCGAGAATTACCTGCCACGAAAATACCTCTGGGAGTCCAGGCCCAAAGTCCATGTATGCTTCGTTTAACTCCCCAATGTGAGGCCCATAAGGCGGCATTGCTGTAGGTAATGGCAACGGTGCGAGATAGATAGTTTTTCCGCTTGGGAACGGCTCTACATCACCCGCTCTTCTAATCACCTCACATTGCGCATCAACAAGAGGCTCATTGTGATTATTCAGCATGGTGAGCCCATTCGAGGTATTGAGTTTCAACCAGCATAACCATCGGGTTTTGCTTGATCGACCCGGTAGCAACAACTGAGAAATGGCCGCCACCCCGAGGGTCTCCCACCTCGGCCAAGATCAACCGAAACATCCGCATCCAGCGCGGTCCCCTGTGGGAGCGAGCCTGCTCGCGAAGGCGCTCAAACAGGCAAAAAACCTCCCTCCCTCTGGTCACAAAACTGCTCTGCATCAGTCCACAGCCCGCCTGCAAACCTCAGCAAAAATCTGCGTAATCGGCCGATGCGGCTGGCGCTTGTGCATCCGCCGCACTTGTTCACTCAGTCGCAACAGCTCTTCACTGGGCTTGGCCCATTGCTCTTTCGGCAGCGGCTCGGACCAGGCACGCATAACTTCCGGCAACGCCTGCTTGCCGATTCTTTCCAGACGGCGCACTTCCCATTCAACCAGGCGATTGGGAATCGTCCATAAGGTCATGACGTGATACAGGTACCAGAAGAACCCCGAAAGCCGCGAGCGCCGGCCTTCACGAATCTGCTGGTGCATTCGCGCGCGGGCATTGCGAAAGGTGTGCAGGCCTTCGTGGGGTGGGTCGTCCGGGCCTTGCAGGTCTTGCAGGTCCTGGATCGATTTGAGGTCGTTGACTTCGTACTCCATGTAACCGCGAATCGCTTCCCAGTGGCTGATCGCGAGCTCCAGGCCGGCGCATTGGAATTCCTGGCTTATGAGATTTTCACCTTGGTAGAAACCGATGCCCATGCCGTATTGGCGATGGATGCCGAACTGGGTGGCGCCCTTGGCTTCGATGATCCACGCGCTGAGCGACTCCCACGGGACAAAGACCGGCTCGGTGGCGCCTTCGGGCATGAAGCAGACTTCGCGGCGTTGGCGGTTGAAGCGGGTTGGGATGAGGGAGAGACGTTTTTTGTGGTGGTGATGCCAGACACCAATACCGATGAGCAAGATCAAGGGACCGCAAATTAATTCATTTTCCAACCCCACTTCGAATATTCCAACCATTGATTCCCAAATCGCCTCGTTTCCATAGCCAAAAAGAATCCCTAGCAAGCCCGTGAACAAAGGAAATAAAACGAGAACCATAAAAGTTCCTGCGGTCGTCCCGCCGAGAATCAACTGCCACGTAAATGCCTCTGGCAATCCGAGACCAAAGTCCATGTAACCTTGGTTCAATTCCCCGATGTGAGGCCCATAAGGTGGTATAGGTGCTGGCAATGGCAAAGGTGATAGATAGGTAATTTTCCCGCTTGGGAACGGCTCAATATCGCCCGCTTTTTTAATCCCCTCATATTCCGAACTGGAAAGAGGATTACTGCGATTATTCAGCATGGTCAGCCCATTCGAGATAGTGAGTTTCTACCAGTAGAACCGGAGGGTTCTCCTTGACCGAACCCGGAACTACTACAGCAAAATGGCCGGTATCCCGGGGGGCGATATGAATCACACGAGTTCGTGACTCCGACTCGCCTTTGCCATTGACGGTCTGGATACATATGGCAAGTTCGAGCGTTTCCTTTGCAGGCGTATAGTCAGAATCGGGACGGATTGGGTACTGAAGACAAAGCACCAAACCATCTGGTGATGACTTCACGATTCGCAGACTGCTCAATATCTCGTCACTGATGACTTCCTTGCGCACTTCCGGCACACCGCGACCGTACAGCGGTGCGACAAGTCGATGGGCACCGATTCCCAAGCGTTGACTCGGTTTACCGTTTAACGGTGGGAGAAGATCATTTAGCGCCAGCCTCGGCAGAACCAAATGAATATCACTGGGTTTGGCGCCAAATAATAAAGTCTTCAGCCAGGTGTCACTGGGATCAGGTCCTGATTGGGCGTAGGGAGCGTGTATCAAAAATGCCAGATAATTTTGATAGTCATCCAGGGAGTGGTCACCGCGCATCTCTTCATCACGGCTCCAGGGCGTGATTTTCAACCACTTGTCGTGGGCAGAAAGATTGTACCGATTGAACAGCCATGTCCCGGCGAACTCTAGCACCGTGAACAACGCACCAGCCAAATTGAATCGAAAAAATACAGTAGAAAGACGTGTGCCAGCGGCGGCCCAAGCAGTTGCTCGCGCCGAACGGTTCGGTGCAGTTAATATTTTAATGGTGGCAGATACTGTATTACCAAACCCGTAGCCACTAGTCGCAATCATGCCTGCCGCGCCCGAGGTCGCCATCGCAGCTGCTCTCTGCTCAGATTGAGTGCCACTTCGAACCGCGTCTTGCCACTTTCGATCTTTTATTCTGAAGCTGGTTAAGGAAGTTCTCAAACTCAAAAGATAGGTAAACATGCCCAACCCAACATGCAACTTTCCCATCTGCACATGAACCTGTTGCAGCGCCTCAACCTGCATACCGGCAATAAGACTCGCGCTTCGAGCCTTGAGCGCTGTATCGGCAAGCCCTTGCGCAGCGGTAAATCCGGCTGCGCCTGTCGCGATAATGGCAGCAAAAAAATCCGCCCGTTTCTTCCTGTCCCTCGTCTGCTTCATCACCTCTCGATAAGCCCCCACCAAATTCACCACCTGCACCAACACCACCAACAACCCCATCCCCTCCGTCCGCACCAGACTCGCCTTCGAAACGCCCGCCACCCCCGCGCGAATATTCTCCAGCAACCCGCGCAATTCCCCGTGCTGCGCCGGCGGAAACACCACCGTCACGCCCGCTTTCGCCGGTGTGGCGCCATACAGTCGTGCCGAGCGATCAGGTAATTCATCAATCGGGCTTAACGCTGCCGCCAGTCTTCCTTCGAACACGGCCAGTTGCGTGCGCACGCGGACGATTTCCTGCTGCAATTCCACCGCCCGGGCGCTTTTGTGGCCCTGGCGGTTTTTGTTGTGGGTGAGCTGGTTGCGTTCGCGGTTGAGGGTTTTCAAGTAGTCGCGCTCGCGCAGCACTTCCTTGATCGTGGCTTGCAGCGCCGATTGCTCCGCCGGGGTGGACACAGTGAAGGTCACGCCGCTGGTTCGCGCGGCGTCGAAGACGCGCAGGCGCAGGGCTTTGGGCAAGCGCTGGAACAGCTCGTCGAGGTCGGGGATTTTCTCGCCGGCAAGATCGAAGCCTTCCAGCGCCCGGCTCAGGCCGAGGTTCAGCGCCGGGCTGTAGGTGTCTTGCACGGCATCGGCGAGGACGCGGCTGTGTGCCGGCAGATCGTCGAGGGCAGGAAGCTGTGGCTGCTCGATGCGCTGCAATTTGGCCAGCCAGTCCGGCAGGTTGTTGAACATCGCCATGCCGGCGTTGAACAGCGTTGAATATTGCCCGGCCTGTTCGCTCTGCAAGCGCAGCGGCAAGGTGTAGAACAGCGGGCGGGTCAGTTGCGGGTGTTGCTCGAGGTAACCAAGCATTTGTTCGTTGGCCGCGTCGCTGCGGCCGATGTCCTTGAGGCAGGCGTATTCGCTGGCGAAAGCCTGATCGATCTGCAGTTGGCCGTCGAAATACCACGCCGAGCGATGGAAACGCCCGGCGCACAGCAGTTGCGCGCGGTCGGCGGTGATGCGTTCGAGCAGGCGATTCCAGCGTCCCAGGTTGTCGCGATGACTGTTCAGCACCTCGTCCATGGCCGGACGGTCGATCAGGTCGTTGATGCCGCGTTTGCCGCTGAGCAGCGGGCCGTCGAGCACGTCTTTCATGCGCCGACTCTGATCCTTGCCGAGCTCGACCAGTGTGCTCAGGTGACGCTCGACGAAATCGGCCGGGGCCACTTCGAGAAAATATTCACGGGTGTAAAAGCGTCGGTCCGCCTCGGCGGTGACGCGAGCGTGCGCGGTGAAATCCGGGGCAACGCCGTCGAAACGGTTCAGCGCCAATGACTCGTCCAAAGCCTTTTCGCGCTGTTGCTGCAGTTCAGGTCGAGCCTGGGTATCGGTCGGGACAACCTCACCACCCTTGTTCAAATAGTCGAGCAGCGCCTGCCGGGTATTTTCCCGATCCGGCTCGGGCAATTGCTCCAGTTCAGCGAACAATGCCTGGGCGCGCGGATCGTCGCTGGCCTTGGCCAGGGTGTCGAAATCCTGAGCGCCCAACTGGCTCAGCGACTCGATGTAACTGGCCAGCAGATAGTCGCGCTCGTTGTTGTCGGTGTTGCTCCACTGCTCGATCCAGCCGACCACCAGGTCCTGATAATCAGCCAGATCGCGCATCACGCCGAGGTCGTCGTTGACCAGCAGAAACAGCGTGTCGTCCTGATATGGTCCGCGCACCCGCCCGAGAAATTCGCCGATATGCGCCTCGCGAAAACGTCGCGGATTTTCCCACAAATAAGGTTCTCGCTCATGCTCCGGCGCATCGCTGACCTGCACCGTCGGCATCCGCGTGGCGTCTGCCTCGGCCAGCGGTTTCGCTGTGCAGGCCACTTCCGCCAGCCACTGTTTGGCCTGGGCCACGGTGAGCAGATGCTCGCCGCCGATCAGACAATGCACCGGGCCGAGATCGACCGCCTGCATGAAGTGCTCGCGCTCCTCCGCGCTGTCCAGCACCTGTCGGCACTTCGCCGCGCTCAACTGCACGTCGGCGAAGGTCACGTAGAGGGTGCTTTTGCGCGAGAAGATCAAAGCCGGACGTTCCTCGATGGCGCTGCGCTGATCCTCGCTGACGCTTTTGCCGCGATGCAGCAATGCGCTGATGACACCTTCCAGCACGCGGTATTCAAAGAGCTCGCCGCTGAGGCTGTCGACGATGTACAGCCAACCGTCGCGCAGGCGGCGGATGCCCATGGGACGCGTGGTCAGGATGTAAGGCAGCGTGATTTCGGTGCTGGGGTCGAAGGGTTTTTCCACCAGGCCGTACGCAAGGGGCAGCAGTTGCACGTGGGTGTTGCGCAAGGGGCAGGCGGCGGGACCTATGATCGGGGCTTTGGACGCGGCGGCTGCCGCAAGGTCGGCGGGATGGTTCATGGTCGGACTCTTTCAGACGCCCATTGGCGGGCCATTGAAACGGCCAGCGTCAAGCGCTCACCGATCGGTTGCAGGGAGGGCTCGTGTAGCAAGTGCTGGATCTGCGGATGCTCATCCGGATCAGCGCCGTTGAGAGAGGCGACAAGGTTGGCGAAGTAAAGCCATTCCGATTGGCTGCTCAGGCCGAGCGCGCTGGCTTTTGCCTCGATTTGTTCCAGAAGCATCCAACGTTCAGCGATGGTTTCCCCGGTATGAAACCGGGGAAAATATTCAAGCAAATACGCATCGACTTGTAGCAACACCCGCCGCCGATCCACCCGATCCAACGCGGCATCCTGCTCGGCGCTCAACCGAAACGGCGCCACGAGCGCCCCACCCTGCCCGTGCCGAGGTCGCTGACAGTGCCAGACTTGCCGCGCGCCATCCGCCGTGACCACGCACCCCAGCGGCCCGAACAGACTCGCATCGCCGCTGGCAAACAGCGCCTGCGCTACGGCGGCATCCGCCAGCCGCAACAACACCGGCGAGCCGACCGGCAACTCGACGATCAGCAACTGGCGCAAATGCGCGACGATTTCATGCGCCGGCGCGGCGCTGAACAGCAGCACGCCCCATTCCTGTTGGGCGTGCTGGCGATAAAACCGCGCCACCGGATCGTCAGCGTCAGCGAGCGCCACCAGCAGCGGCGATACGTCACGCAGGGCCGAAAACGGTGGCTGGTCGTACAGCGCAAAAGCGTTGGCGGCGGGGTCGAGCCTTCGCAGTTGCGCCGGCAAATCGGCGATCGTCGCACCATCGAGCAGCACAAACGCCCGCTGCTCAGCCCACGGCAAACCTTCAGGCCAATCCGTCAAAAGGCTCATGCCTGGGCTGCCTCGCAGATCAGGCAACGCGAGGTCCGCGTGGTCAGCAGCGCATGCCGTTGCTGCACGGCATCGAACGTCGCCTTGAGCAACGGCGCAGCCCCCGGCAGCAAGGGTTCCGCTGGCAGACACACCGTCGGCGCCCCGCCCTGCACCACCGGCACACTGCTGAAAATGCCGGCGGCGCCGACCGTCAGCCAATGCCCGCCAGCAGCCAGGGTGATCTGCAGGCCGCTGTTGAAAACCACCTGCTCGCCCGCGCCGAAATGCAGCTGCTGCGCGGCACTGACGCGCTGGCTGGCGACCCGCACATGCTGCTCGCCCTGCACCCACAGATGATCGTCCTGCTTGAGTTCAGTCAGGCGGTTGCCGTGGGTCAGGTGATGTTCTTCGTCGCGCAACTCAAGGCTGGAAACGCCGCCAATCACTTGGCTGTGCAGGTTGTCGATCTGCACACGCAAGTCGTTGAGCACGTGCTGCACCAAGTCGCGCTGCGCCCTGATGGAGATTTCTTCCGCGCCTTGCCGGTCCTCGATGCGCAGCTCGTTGTAACCACCGCCGCCGGGGCTGCTCTGGCTGCGCCAGATACTGCGCGTCTGTTGCGCCGGCAGTTCCAGTGGCACCGGGGTTTCGGCGTTGGGCAGGCAGGCGAGCACATACGGTTTGTCGGGATCGCCATCGGTGAACCCCACTAGCACTTCCATACCGACGCGAGGAATCTGCACGCTGCCGTAGCGGTCATGCGCCCAGGCGGTGTCCACGCGCAGCCAGCAACTTGACTGTTCATCACGCTGGCCGTCGCGGTCCCAGAGCATTTGCACTTTCACGCGCCCGTAGGCATCGCTGTAGATTTCTTCGCCGGGCGGGCCGGTCACCACCGCCAGCTGACTGCCGCTGACGCGCGGTTTGACATGCCTGAGCTGCGGGCGAAACACCACGGCCCACGGTGTCGCGACGAAATGGTTGCGATAGCCCTGACTGAAACCATCTGCGTCAGCCTGCTCGGTGAACGCTTCCTCGAGCACTTGCGGCTGTTTGCCGATGTGCTCGACCTCGGTCAGCAACCATAAATCGTTGCAGTCGGCGCGCGAGTAATCCGCCATGGTCATGAAACTGCCGCCGCGCATCAGCGCCTGATTGCTGCGCCCGTTAGCCAGACGATAGTCGGCACCATGGCGCTCAAGCGCACGCTGGCTGAGGTGCTTGCCGCGCTCGCGGTGGGTGAACTGCCCGGGAAACTCATAATCTTCCAGCAGCGGAACCCGCGCTGCACTGACCTTGGCGTCCAACTGCACTGCGGGCTTTTCGAAGTGATAGTCGCGGCGCTCGACGAGGTTGGAGCGTGGCTCCAGGCGCACAGTGAACTGGTCGATAACCGGCGCATCGGCAACCAGGCCGTTGCCCTGCAAATAGCGCGTCTTCACGTCGTGTTTGAGGAACGCCGTTTGATCGTCGCCGAACACCAACAGGTGCGCCTCACGGCGGTGGCGGAAGTGAAAGTGCAGGCCCTCCTCTTCGCACAGCCTCTGAATGAAGTGCAGATCGGATTCCTGGTATTGCACGCAATACACCCGCGCCGGGTACTCGGCGCTGAGCTGAAAATGCCAGGCATCGGCCTGCATACCGTGATCGCCCAGCACATTGGCGATGATCTGCGGCACGCTCAGGTTCTGGAAAATCCGCTGATTGCGCCGATACGCGAGGTAGGCAAGGTGTGGCGCCAAGGTGATCTGGTAACGGCTCAGCCGAACACCGCAATCACCCTGGCCGACCCGATAGACCAGCCCGTGCATGCCGCTACCGTCGGCACCGAAACAGAGAAAGGCCGGCCGATGCAGTAAGCCTTCGAGATCCAGATCGGGGCGCTCGCTGACCAGCTCGAGATCCAGTTCGTAGGTCTGGTTGAGCACTTCCCGGGTGCGAAAACCGAACACTTGAAGATCGTGGGAAACGCCTTCTATCTCGAGAGTGAAAACAACGGGCCTGCCAGCGATGCGCATCCACCTGTCCCTGTGTCTGAGTGAAAGACGGGACTGTGCAACGGTGCACTGCAATGGGTGAAGTCAGACCTTTCCCTGTTTTGCCGGCCTGCGAGCGAAAAGGACATGGCCCACAGAGAAACGGCCGGGATCCTACGGAAATGATCCCGGATCCTATGCCTTTCCCCTGTGGTCAGGGCAGCAAAATGATCTTGTCGCCACCACCCTGATTGACCTCTGCATAGCGCGCCGGCCCTTCAGCCAGTGGCACCTCCACCAGGCCCTGCGGCAGTGGCAAGCGATCCTCATCGAAGAAGCGCCCGAACTGCTCGAGCATCGCCGCGCACGCCTCAACGCCGTACAACAACGAGTTGATCCCGACCACCGAGCCGCCCTTGCGATACAGCGCCAGCGCCGGCAATTGCACGTGGCCGTCGACCGGCGCGGCGATGATGGCGATGCGGCCGAAGGTGGCCAGTGCCGCCACCGAGGCCGGTAGCCAGAAACCGGTGGTGTCGAAGATCACATCGGCGCCGCCGCGATACACCGCGTTGACCTGGGCACCGAGGTCTTCTGGCTTATCCAGTTGAATCGTCTGATAGCCCTGCTGCTGCAGATCGGCGACCTGCTCGGGCCGGCGCGCCGCCGCCAGCAATTGCGCGCCGCGCACTTTTGCCAGGGCCAAAGCCGCCGTGGCCACCGCCCCGCCGCCAATCACCAGCAAACGCGTATCGGCGCTGACCAGGCTGCGTTCCAGCGCATCCCACGCCGTGGTGTACGGCACGCCAAGGCTGGCCGCCTGAGCAAAACTCAAATGCGCCGGTTTGTGCGCCACGCCGCTGGCCGGCAATTTGACGAATTGCGCATGGGCGCCGTCGGCGAAGAAGCCCAGCTCGCGCCCGGTACCCCAGACTTCCTGACCGATCAACGCTTGCGGCCCCTCGACCACCACCCCGGCAAAATCCCGCCCCGGAATCCGTGGCAGCGTGGTGTAAGGAAAACGCCCGAGGACGTTTTTCACATCGCTGGGATTGAGGCCGGCAGCCTTGATCTGCACCAGCACTTCATCGGCGCCGGGCACCGGGGTCGGAACGTCGACGAAACGCAGGGAAGACAGGTCGCCGGTCTGATCGAATTGCAACGCTTTCATGGGCACATCCACCGAAAGGAAAAGGGAAAATTCAGGACAACCAGCCAGCGACCAGTTGCCGGCCCAGCGGCCACAACTGCTCACCGGCCAACATGCCGAGCAGACCGACCAGCGCGATCGCCGGTGGTGCGGGAGAACGGAAATCGAGCGCGCCGTAGAGCAGGCCGACGCCCAGGCCGATGGCCAGAGAAATGAGGTAGTTCATGGGGGAACTCCGCCGCGATAAGTGATGGGCAGAGTCTAGGGAAACGGGCGGAGGGGTATCGGCCAAGGACTTCTGAATTTCGGACAAAAACCCCAATTCACAAAGAACCTTGTGGGAGCTCACAAATCAGACATTTGTCCTACACGGCAAATTGCGAAGGCGCTACCCCCAGCTCTCGGCGAAACATGTCGCTGAAGCTGCTCGGTGAATAACCCAGGTCGCGAGCAATGACGCTCACCGCCACGCCCTGAATCAACGCTGCCGCCGCCGTCGCCAGCTGCACCTGGCGCCGCCATTCGGCGAAGCCCATGCCGAGGCTGTCCTTGAACAGCCGCGCCAGCGTACGCACGCTGGCCCCGGCGTTCTGCGCATGCTGCTCGAACGGGATCTCCAGCGACGGCGCGGCCATCACGGCCTGACACAGATTCATCAGACGCCGGTCGGACTCATCCGGCAGCGGAATCTTCAGTTGCGAACGCCTGGCCCGGCGCAGTTCCAGCAACGCCAGCCCGACCAGTGCCTCGTAATACTCGGCCTCGCCGGCATCGCCCTGCGCCACCAGCCCGACGATCAACTCGCGCAGCAACCCGCCGACTTCGATCACCTGAACCGTCGCATCCAGGGTCGCCGCCAGCGCCGGGCGCAGGTAGATATTGCGCATCTGCAAATCCGACACCACACGAATCCCGTGCGGCACTCCCGGCGGCAACCACACCGCCCGCTGCGGCGGCACCACCAGCGCTTCGTGCGGGGTTTCGACCCACATCACTCCGCTCATCGCATACAGCAACTGCCCCCAGACATGCTCGTGCGGCTCGATGAACAAACCACGCGGATAGGTTCGCGCCAGCGGTTGCACGGGCACATCGGTGTCGGTCAGATCAGGGGGCGCGGCGAGGGCCATGGCGAGCGTTCACAGGGGGTTGGCGAAGCCGCCATGGTAACCAGCCTGCCCCGCCCTCGCCAACGATAGCTACCGTCGGACAATCCGAATGAATTTTCCCGGCACAGCGCGATCCGTTTAATACCACAGGGAGGAATTCGGGCTTTATGAACAACGCAAAACTTTACGTCATCGACTACACACTGCATGGCACCCCCAAGTCGTTCATTATCCGCTCGGACAAAATGGACAACGCCGAAGCCTGGCATTGGGCAAGCTGCGACGCGGGCGTAGGTCGCATCCCGCGTTTCGGCCGCGAGAAAGTGCAAAAGACCAGCAAACCGATGGCAGAAAAATTCGGTCTGGAAAACGTTACCTGGCGCCAGACCAACTGACCCCACCGCCTTCATCGCAGGCTTGGCAATCGACAGGGGGAATCGACCGATGACCGACACTTATCACCCGGCCCGACTGGACTACGGCCTGACCACCTTCTTCGGCCAGATCACCAAAACGGTGAATTGCCAAGTCGCACTGGAAACGGTCGCGGATGACCCTTATCGCTTCACCTTGTGCGTCCAGGCACCGGTACCGGAAGACCTCCACCAAGCCAAGGTTGTGGTGGTCAAGGTCGAAGGGCGAACACTGCAAGGCACGGTGAGGCACTTTGAGCGACAGGAAGACGACAGTCTGAAAATGGAAGTGGAGCCTGATTAGGCTCCACTTTTTTTTGCCGCGCTTATTTCGGATGAGCGCAACCGCAACCCTTCATCGCACACTCTTCACCGTGTTTGTGGTGATGAGCGCAAGCCTCGCAGCAATAGTGTTTGCCGTGCACAGCGTAGGAATGTTCGCCTTCTTTGATCGTGCAGTTGCAGCCCGGGCAGTCGCATTTTTTATCGGACATGGGACAGACTCCTTGCGTGGTGGTTGTCTGAGGCTTGCGAGCTAGCCATATGGGACAGTGTAGAAGGTGGTGTTGCAGGCTGGCCAACTGTTGAGAGATTGGGCGACGCAGAGATGGCTTTCGCGAGCAGGCTCGCTCCCACAGAACAACTGCGCGCAGCACAGACCTGCGCAGACATCAAAAGCCCCTCACCCTAGCCCTCTCCCGGAGGGAGAGGGAACTGACCGAGATGATTGCGAGAAACCCGCCGACGTGGAATACCGAGTCGAACGCAAATTTTGAAAAGCCCGAAAATCGGCGCCCTCTCCCCCGGGAGAGGGCTGGGGTGAGGGGCGAATCCCAGCACAAAACCAAAGCCAGACACCACCCGCTCCTAACCACTCAAAACAATGAGCGCAAGCTCGAGTACCGCTTTTGATCTTGATCTCAGAGCCCGTCGGCAGGCTGAGTGGAGGGATTGATCCGGACGTGCGAGCGCAGCGACCGAACGACGCAGTCGTACACAGCGCAACCGCCAGAAGCAACACCCGCAGCAACGGATATGTACACAGTCATACAAATAAAATCACTGCGCCTGCCGCGAACTCCGATACATAAACACCAAAGCCACCGCCAGACACACCATCGCCAGCATCCGGCTCGGAGACAAGCCGATCGCCGGATTCCCCAACCAGCCAAAATTGTCGATCAACATCCCCATCCCCAACTGCCCGACAATCACCGCCACCGTCGCCACAGCCGTCCCGACCACCGGCACCGCACCCACCATCACCATCATGTACACCACGCCGAACAGCGCCCCGGTCAACTGCCACTTCGGCACCTCAAGCAGACTCACCGCCTGCGCCGGCTCGAAAAACAGAATCAACAACCCGGTCACCACCGCGCCCACCGCAAAGGTCAGCAGACTGCTACGCAGCACCCCCACCGTTTCACCCAGACGCCCATTGATCGCAGCCTGCACACTCAACACCGCACCGGCCAACACCACCACCGCCAACAAAATCACCAGACCCATCACTCACCCCCGCGCAATCAGAACCAAAGCCACCACAATCAAGCCCAACGCCAGCCAGCGCTCGCCGTTGACCTTCTTGCGCGTCGCGCCGAACCAGCCGAAATGGTCGATCAGCACACTCTTGCCGACCTGACCGGACAAAATCGCAATCATCGTCATGGCGATGCCGATATGCGGCGTCGCCAGCGTCAGCACCACCACGTAGATCGGCCCGAGAAACCCGCCGATCAACTGCCAGCGCGGCAACTCGGTCAGTGCCGGACCTTTCTGTGGGCCGGCGAACAGCAAGAGCAAAAACAGGATCGCCGAACCCACGCCGAAGATGCTCAAAGTCGCCCACAAATGCCCGACCTGCTCACCCAGCGGCCCCAGCAATCCGGCCTCCACCGACAAGCCCATGCCAGCGAGAATCACCAGCGGCAGCAACAGCAGACGCAACACCGATCTTTTCACCGGTGCAGCAACCACGCCTTCATTCAACGTCTGCATACATAACCTTCCACGCTCAAAAACAATGGCGCGGATTATCGGCTGGCGCCGCTGTGCGATAAATGGGAGCATCCGGACAACACTTTTGCGCAACACGCACAGCGAGACACAGCATGCACGGGCTCAACGAACTCGGATTCAAAGCGTTAAGGCTGTTTGTGGCGGTCCTCGACCACGGCAGTTTTTCCGAAGTCGCCCGCCGCGAAGGGGTCGCGCCCTCCTCCATTTCGCGGCAGATCCAATTGATGGAACAGGCGCTCAACCAGCAATTGCTCTACCGCCACACCCGCGCCGTCACCCCGACTGAAGCCGGACGCACGCTCGGCCACCATGCGCGGTTACTGCTGGTGCAATTGGAAGAAGCTGAACAGGCGTTGCAGGAACAGCAAAGCGAACCCACCGGACTGGTGCGCATCAACGCCCCGGTGGTGTTCGGCCAGCGCCATCTGACGCCCTGGCTGGGCCAGCTCTGCGCGCGCTATCCGAAGCTGCAACTGGATATCCAGCAAACCGACCATTACGTCGACCCGCTACAGGAAGGCGCCGACCTGCTGTTTCGCATCGGCGCGCTGCACGATTCGAGCATGCAGGCACGCATTCTGGCGCCGCACCGTTTTCAGGTCGCCGCCAGCCCGGCCTATCTCAAACTCCATGGCACGCCGCAGCATCCGGACGAACTCGCGCAGCATCAGTGCCTGGCCTACAAAGGCGCGGCCGGTCAGCAGCGCTGGTTTTTCCGCCGTGATGGCGAGGACTGGACGCCGTACACCGTCAAAGGCCCGATCACCGGCAACCACGCCGACACCCTGACCCAGGCCGCCCAGCAAGGCCTCGGGCTGGTGATGTTTCCATCGTGGCTGATTGGCGAAGCGGTACGCGCAGGCACGCTGGTGCCGGTGCTGAGGGAGTATCAGGTGTCGAACAGCCTGGAACCGCAGCAGATCGCCGTGCTGTGGCCGGGGAGCCGACGGCTATCGGTGAACGTGAGGACGGTGATTGATTTTTTTGTCGAGTGCTTTGGCGAAGTGCCCTATTGGGACAGACCTTAAGCCCCACACAAATCCAATTGTGGGAGCGAGCCTGCTCGCGAATACGGTCCGTCTGATATCAGAGCAGCGTCTGATACACAGCTTTCGCGAGCAGGCTCGCTCCCACAGGGTTTATGCAGGGCTCCAGAATTGCGTCAGATACGGAACTGCCCCACCAGCTTGCCCAACCGCTGCCCCAGCTCCGCCAGACTGCGCGACGTTTGCGCGCCCAGTTGCGTTTCATCGGCGACGCTGTCGACCGCCACCGCAATCTGATGCACGCTGCGGTTGATCTCTTCGGCCACGGCCGTCTGCTCTTCCGCTGCGCTGGCGATCTGCGCGTTCATCGAGTTGATCGTGGCGATCAACTGCGCCATCGCGTCCAGCGATGCACCGGCCTGATTGGCTTGCTGCGAAGTACCGTCGCCGGCCTCGCTGGAACGGCGCATGGCCTCAACTGCCTGCTGCGTGCCGGCCTGCAAGCGGTCGATCATGCCCTGGATTTCCTGGGTGCTGATCTGCGTGCGGCTGGCCAGTGCGCGTACTTCGTCGGCGACCACCGCAAAGCCACGACCGGCCTCACCGGCGCGCGCCGCTTCGATCGCGGCGTTGAGCGCCAGCAGGTTGGTCTGCTCGGCAATCGAACGGATCACCCCAAGCACGCCGACAATCGAACTGACGTCCTGCTGCAAGCTGTCCAGCGACACGCCGCTGTTGCGGATATCGTCGACCAGCGCATGAATCTGCTTGATGCTGCCTGCGACCACGCGCTTGGCGCTCTGGCCTTCTTCGTCGGTCTGCTGCGCGGCGACGGCGGCGTTCTGTGCGCTCTTGGCGACTTCCTGGGCGGCGGCGGACATTTCGTTGATCGCCGTGGCGACCTGATCGGTTTCGTGGCGCTGACGCTCCATGGCCTGATCGGAACGCTGCGCCTGTTCCGAGACCTGGGTGACCAGCCCGGTGAGTTGCGTGGTCATCTCGGTGATCTGCCGCACCAGGCCGTGGATCTTGTCGACGAAGCGGTTGAACGAGCCGGCCAGTTCGCCGAGTTCGTCCTGGCTGGTGATGTTCAGGCGCCGGGTCAGGTCGCCCTCGCCCGCCGCGATGTCGTCGAGGTTGGCTTTCATCAGGGTCAGCGGGCGCAGAATGGTGTTGGCCAGCAGCATGCCCGCCGCCGCGATCACCAGCAGCACCAGCACCGCAACGCCGACAATGCTCAGCACCACGCCTTGCACGCGCTCCTGCACTTGCGCCTCGACCTGCGCCACTTGTGCTTCGATGCCGTCGAGGTTGACCGAGGTACCGACCGCCATGTCCCACTTCGGCAGGTATTCGGTGTAGCCGAGCTTCGGCACCAGCACCTTGGCGTTACCCGGCAGCGGCGAGCTGTATTGCAGATAGTGAGTGCCGTCCTTGGCCACTTTGACCAGGCCGAGGTTGACGTAGACGCCGTTCGGATCGCGGTTGTCCTTGAAGCTTTTGCCCACGCCGTCGGGGTCGTTGGCCTTGAACAGACGCACGGTCTCGGAGTCGTAGCCGAAGAAGTAGCCATCCTTGCCGTAGCGGATGCCCGAGAGCAATTTGATCGCCTGCGCCCGCGCCGCGTCATCGCCCGGTGCGGCGGCGTCGTACAGCGGTTTGATCGTGGTCATGGCCACGGCGACGTAACTTTGCAGGGTGGCCTTGGCGTCGCTGAGCAGCCGCTCGCGGGTCTGTTCGACCTCCTTGCGCGCCTGTTCCTGGAGGATGAACAGCGTGGTCACGCTGATGACCAGCGCAAAGAGCAGCACCGGCAGAACGGCAAGGGACAGGACTTTAGCCTTGAGACTCAGGCGCATCGGGGGACTCACTCTTTTGATTTTGTTGGCGTGGTTAAAGGCTTTAACGGCACGCCGGAGCAAAAGTTGAGTCTTGAAACATCGCCGCCCCCCCTGTGGGAGCGAGCCTGCTCGCGAAAGCGTTGGCTCAGCAACCTGTGTGTCGACTGACACGACGCCTTCGCGAGCAGGCTCGCTCCCACATGGGGCAGTTGTGGATTCTTACAGAACCATCGCCGCCACCCAGCCAAACACCAGCAGCGGCAGGTTGTAGTGCAGGAAGGTCGGTACGACGGTGTCCCAGATGTGGTGATGCTGGCCGTCGATGTTCAGACCCGAGGTCGGGCCGAGGGTCGAGTCCGAGGCCGGCGACCCGGCATCGCCCAGCGCGCCGGCAGTGCCAACGATGCAGACGATGGCGATCGGGCTGAAGCCCAGTTGCACGCACAACGGCACGAAAATCGCTGCGAGAATCGGCACGGTGGAGAACGACGAACCGATGCCCATGGTCACCAGCAAGCCCACCAGCAGCATCAACAAAGCCCCGACGCCTTTGCTGTGATTGATCCAGGCCGCCGACGATTCGACCAGCGTCTGCACCTGCCCGGTGGCCTTCATCACCTCGGCAAAGCCTGAGGCGGCGATCATGATGAAGCCGATCATCGCCATCATTTTCATGCCTTCGGTGAACAGATCATCGGTCTCGCGCCACTTGACGATGCCCGACACCGAGAAAATCAGAAACCCGACCAGAGCGCCGATAATCATCGAGTCCAGCAGCAACTGCACCACGAATGCCGAAGCGATGGCCACACCGGCGATCATCAGGCTCAGCGGGTTGTAGTGCACCGCCGTCTGCTCGACCTGTTCGATTTTGGCCAGGTCATAAACGCGCTTCTTGCGATAGCTGATGAACGCGATCGCCAGGCCGAAAACCATGCCCAGTGCCGGAATGCCCATGGCGTGGGTGACATTGATGCCGCTGATGTCGACGCCGCTGCGGGCGACGTTGGCCAGCAGGATTTCGTTGAGGAAGATGTTGCCGAAGCCCACCGGCAGAAACATGTACGGGGTGATCAGGCCGAAGGTCATGACACAGGCGATCAGACGGCGATCGAGTTGCAGCTTGGTCAGTACATATAGAAGTGGCGGCACCAGCAGCGGGATGAATGCAATGTGGATCGGCAGAATGTTCTGCGAGGCAATCGCTACTACCCACAGCAAGCCAATCAGCAGCCATTTGACGTTACCGCCGCCGGTTGCATGCTGCCGATCCACCATGGCCAGGGCCTTGTCGGCCAGCGCATGGGCCAGGCCCGACTTGGCAATCGCCACGGCGAAAGCGCCGAGCAAGGCGTAGGACAGCGCCACGGTCGCGCCGCCGCCCAGACCGCTGTTGAACGCCTTGAGTGTTGCGTCGATGCCCAGACCGCCGGTCAGACCACCGACCAGCGCCCCGACGATCAGCGCGATCACCACATGCACGCGCGACAGGCTGAGGATCAGCATGACGCCGACGGCTGCTATGACTGCATTCATTTCACTACCTCAAAAAACACTGCGGGTGAAAACACACCGCCAGACAGGATGAGTCCGCCCGGGGTTGGCCGGCGGAGGTGTACAGAGGGTCTTGTTAGAGGGCGCGCACTGTGCCGCAGAGTGGCGGCGCTGTCAAAGCCCTGTGGCGAGGGGATTGATCGTTCCCACGCTCTGCGTGGGAATGCAGCCCGGGACGCTCCGCGTCCCTTCCAGAGCCGAACGCGGAGCGTCCGTTGAGGCATTCCTTTGCTGCGCGTGGGAACGATCATAACCCTATACGCAGGTGTCACGACTGCTTCGCAGCCGAACGGGGATAAATCCCCTCGCCACAGGACCACGGGACCACGGGACTACAGGACTACAGGACTACAGGACTACAGGACCACAGGACCACAGGCCCCGCATGCGGCAATCGGTCATATTGCGTTCACGACATAAAGAAAGCCGAAACGCGGCCGCTACAGTGCAAAGTCTCAGATATTTATCGGATAAGGATGTTTTCCATGTCGCTCAGACAACTTTCCATCCAATGGAAAATCACCCTGCTCGCCGGCCTCTGCCTGGCCGGTATCGTGACCCTGTTGGTCGGTCTTTCGCTGTATCGCATGGAACACAGCTCGGCGCTGGTCAAGGCCTCGAGCATGGAGATGCTCACCGAGTCGGCGCAGGCGCGGATCGAGTCGCAAGGTGAAGTGCAGGCCGCCGGCATTCGTCAGCAATTCATGGACGCCTATCAGTACGGCCACGGCTTCTCGCGGCAGGTACTGTTTTTGCGTGAGCAGGCCGAGAAGCGTTTTCTCGATGCCTTCGATCTGCGCGAGGACATGACCCGTCAGGTCAAATCCGCGCTGCAAGCCAACCCGGACCTGCTCGGCCTGTCGCTGGTGTTCGAAGCCAATGCGCTGGACGGCAAGGACGAACTGTTCGCCGATCAGGCTGAGCTGGGCAGCAACGACAAGGGCCGTTTTGCCCTGTACTGGTCGCAGCCGACCCCGGGCAAAGTCACCTCGATGGCGCTGCCGGAAAGCGACATGAGCGACACCAGCACCGGCCCCAGCGGTCAGGCCGCCAACGCCTGGTTCACCTGCCCGCGCACCACGCTCAAACCGTGTGTGATCGAGCCGTACTTCTATGTCATCGACGGCCACAAAGTGCTGATGACCAGTATCGTCTTCCCGCTGCAGGTCAACGGCAAAGTCATCGCCTCGCTGTCGGTCGACATCAATCTCAACAGCCTGCAAGCGATCAGCCAGAACGCCAGCCGCAAGCTTTACGACGGGCAGACCGCCGTGAGTATTGTCAGCCCCGCCGGCCTGCTCGCCGGTTACAGCCCGGATGCCGGCAAACTCAGCCAGCGCCTGGATGCGGTGGATCAGGCCAGCGGCAGCGAGTTGCTGCGCCTGCTCGCCGCGAGCACTGGCGTGAGCAGCCTGCACAGCAACGGCCAGTTGAAAGTGCTGTCGCCGTTCCAGCCGATTCCCGACGGACCGGCGTGGGGCGTGTTGCTCGATGTGCCGGAGAAAGTCCTGGTCAGCCGCGCCGAAGCGCTCAAACAGCAACTGGATGCGAGCAATACCTCGGGCACACTGATCGAACTGAGCCTGGGCCTGCTCGCCGCGCTGATCGGTCTGCTGCTGGTGTGGCTGATGGCGCGCAGCGTGACCAAGCCGATCCTCGGTGTGGCGCACATGCTTGAAGACATCGCCAGCGGCGAAGGCGATCTGACCCGGCGCCTGGCCTACGACAAGCAGGACGAGCTTGGCCAGTTGGCCGGTTGGTTCAACAAGTTCCTCGACAAGTTGCAGCCGATCATCGCCGAGGTGAAGCGCTCGGTGCAGGATGCGCGCAACACCGCTGACCAGTCCTCGGCCATCGCCACCCAGACCAGCGCCGGCATGGAGCAGCAATATCGTCAGGTCGATCAGGTCGCCACCGCGTCCCACGAAATGAGCGCCACCGCGCAAGACGTTGCGCGCAGTGCCGCGCAGGCCGCCGAAGCTGCCAAGGACGCCGACCGCGCCACCCGTCAGGGCCTGACCGTGATCGACCGCACCACCGCAAGCATCGACACCCTCGCCGCCGACATGAGCGCAGCGATGGTTCAGGTCGAAGGCTTGGCTGCGAACAGCGAGAAGATCGGCACGGTGCTGGAAACCATCCGCGCCATCGCCGAGCAGACCAACCTCCTGGCGCTCAACGCCGCCATCGAAGCCGCCCGCGCCGGTGAAGCCGGACGCGGTTTTGCCGTGGTCGCGGATGAGGTGCGCAACCTTGCGCGCCGCACTCAGGAGTCGGTGGAGGAAACCCGCCAGGTCATCGAGCAACTGCAGAACGGCACGCAGGAAGTGGTCGGCTCGATGGGCAACAGCCATCGTCAGGCCCAGGGCAGCGTTGAGCAGGTGGGCCAGGCCGTGACGGCGCTGCGGCAGATCGGCGATGCGGTGACGGTGATCAGCGACATGAACCTGCAAATCGCCAGTGCTGCCGAAGAGCAGAGCGCGGTGGCTGAGGAGATCAATAACAACGTGGCGACGATTCGCGATGTGACCGAATCGCTGTCCGGACAGGCGAACGAGTCGGCGCGGGTCAGTCAGTCACTCAACAGCCTGGCGAATCAGCAGCAGCGGTTGATGGATCAGTTTCGCGTTTGACAAGTGCGGGGTGTCAGTTGCAATCCCCCCTCACCCCAGCCCTCTCCCCCCAAGGGGGGCGACGGGGAAAGGGAGCCGATCTTCATGCCATTCAAGTCCTGAGTTCGACTCGGATTTCAAGTGGGTGCATCTCTCAAGAACAACACAATCAGTCCCCTCTCCCTCTGGGAGAGGGTTAGGGTGAGGGGCTTTTCAAGGGCTCACCGCTTAGGCAGTTCAATCACCACTTTCAACCCGCCCCACTCGCTTTCGCCCAGCACCAGCAAGCCACCCCACGTATCGACGATATCCCGCACGATCCCAAGGCCGAGCCCATGCCCGTGGGTCTGCTCATCCAGTCGCGTGCCACGGCTGAACACCTGAGTGCGCTGCTCTTCGGGAATCCCCGGGCCGTCATCTTCCACGCTCAGGGCAAAGCCGTCAGACCTTTCGATCACACTCAAGCGCACCTCGGCATCGGCCCATTTGCAGGCGTTGTCGAGCAGGTTGCCGAGCAGTTCCAGCAAATCCTCGCGGTCCCACGGCAGTTGCAAGCCCGGCGGTGCGACGTAACTCAAGGCCAGATGCTCGCCGTGAATCATGTTCAAGGTCGCCAGCAACCCCGGCAACTCGGCATCGCAATCGAACAACGCGCCGGGCAGCGCATCCCCGGATAACCGCGCGCGATTGAGTTCGCGATTGAGGCGCTGCTGCACCTGTTCCAATTGCTCCTTGAGAATCCTGCGCAGCTCGGGATGGTCATCGAGCTTGTCGCTGGAGGCCAGGCTGAGCAGCACCGCCAACGGGGTTTTCAGCGCGTGGCCGAGGTTGCCCAAGGCATTGCGCGAGCGCTTGAGGCTGTCTTCGGTGTGGGCGAGCAAGTGGTTGATCTGCGCCACCAGCGGCTCCAGTTCCACCGGCACCTGATCGTCGAGTTGCGAGCGCTGGCCCTGTTGCAACTGAGCGATCTGCTCGCGCGCGCGTTCCAGCGGTTTCAGCGCGCGGCGCACGGTCAGGCGTTGCAGGAACAGGATCAGCAGCAACGCCGCCAGCCCCAGGCCGAGGCCGATCTGGCGCATGCGCTGGAAGCTGTCGCTGACCGGCGTGTAATCCTGGGCGACGCTGATCGAGATCGACTGACCCAGGCGCCGATAGTCCGAGCGCAGTATCAGCAAGCGTTGCCCGCCCGGGCCCAGTTGCAGGTTGCTGTGCAGCCCCGGGTGTTGCAGCAGCGGCAGTTCCTGATCCCACAGCGAGCGCGAACGCCAGTGGCTGTCGGAAAAATCGATGCGAAAGTAATGCCCGGAAAACGGCCGCTGATAGGCCGGCGAGAGATGCCGCTCATCCAATTGCAAACCTTGCGGGCCGCGCACCAGCGCCACCAGCAGGCTTTCGCTGTCGTTGCGCAGGCCGGCTTCGAGGTAGCGCTGCAAACCGACTTCGAACAACCACAGGCTGGTTTGCGCCAGTACCAGACCGACGATCACCATCACACTGATCAAACCCAGGCTCAAACGGCGCTGGATTGATCTCATGAAGCTTGCCCGCCGAACAGGTAACCCTGACCGCGACGGGTTTCGATCACGCTTTTGCCGAGCTTGCGCCGCAGGTGATTGACGTGGACTTCGAGGACGTTGGAGTCACGCTCGGTCTCACCGTCGTAGAGGTGTTCGGCGAGGTGGCTTTTCGAGAGGATTTGTTCCGGGTGCAGCATGAAATAGCGCAGCAGACGGAATTCAGCGGCGGTCAGCTGGATGTCGGCGCCATCGCGAACCACGCACTGGCGGCCTTCGTCCAGATGCAGGCCGGCGGCTTGCAAGGTCGGCTGGTTGGCCTGGCCCTTGGAGCGGCGCAGCAGCGATTGAATGCGCAGGTACAGTTCTTCCGGGTGGAACGGTTTGGTCAGGTAATCGTCAGCGCCGGCCTTCAGCCCTTCGATGCGCTCGGCCCAGGAATCACGCGCGGTGAGGATCAGCACCGGAATCGCCAGACCGGCGGCGCGCCACTGCGCCAACACCTCCAGCCCCGGCACGCCGGGCAGGCCGAGGTCGAGGATGATCAGGTCATAGGGCTCGCTGCTGCCCTGATACACCGCGTCACGACCATCGGCCAGCCAATCCACCGCGTAGCCTTGGCGCTGCAGACCGGCGAGCAATTCGTCGGCCAGCGGTACGTGGTCTTCCACCAGAAGCAAGCGCATCGATCAATCTTCCTTGTCTTTGACTAACTCGCCGGTATCGGCCTTCAGGTGCAGCTCGCGCGCCACGCCTTCGACCGTCAGCAATTCGACTTCGTAAATGTACACGTCGTGTTTTTCTTCCAGCTCGACTTCCAGCAGTTTGGCGCCGGGGTAGCGATCCATGGCCTGCTGCAGCACTTGCTCCAGCGGCAGGATCACGCCATCGCGACGCAGGGCCAGCGCCTCGTCCTGATCGAGGTCGCGAGCCATGGCCGTGCTGCACAACAACACCAGCGCCAGCGCCGTCAGGCGGGTGGCGCGACTATTCAGCTTCATTACGTATCCTGATGATCCCTGAGCACTTCACCATCGACCGCGTTCAACTCCAGATCCCACTTCAGCCCTTTCGGGTCGCGCAGTTCGATCTGGTAAATGAACTTGCCGTACTCTTCCTCCAGCTCGGTTTCGGTGATTTCCGAACCGGGATGTTTTTCCAGGGCGATGGCGTTGAGCTTCTCGAAGGAAACGATAGTACCAGCGTCGCGCAAACGAAGCGCTTCGTCAGGCCCGAGATCGCGCGCGTATGCGGTGCTGGCGGTGAGGCAGATGATCGAGGCAGTGGTCAGGGCAGTCAGGGTTTTCATGGGTGTCTCCGAATTCTTATATGTTGCTTACGGTGGGCACCATAGCGGGGTCAACTTAACTGAAACTGAATGGCCATCATTGTGCCCCATTGCTGGCAAGGTCCCCTGTGGGAGCGAGCCTGCTCGCGAAGACGGAGTGTCAGCTGCAACGATGTTTCTGACCCGCCGCTTTCGCGAGCAGGCTCGCTCCCACACTGGTTTTGCGTCTGCCCCGTTGTGGGACAGGCTCACTCCTGCATGGGCCTGCAACATGTGCTTATAATCGCCAGCTTGCTAACGATCGAGACCGGTATGACCGCCATCCACATCAAGTTTCCCGCCCTCACCCTCAAGGCCGGCCCACGGGCCATGGCGCGGATTCGTGCGCAGGGTTTGCACGCCGCGGACGTCGGCACCCTGCCCGGTGCAGCCGGTGGGCCGAAGGCGTTGGGGATTCAGGGGCTCGATCTGGCGTTGTTCGGCGAGTGGCTGCCGAGTGCGCCGCGCGAGCGTTCGCTGATCGGCGCCTCGGTGGGTTCCTGGCGCTTCGCCAGCGCCTGCCTGCCGGACGCCGCCGAGGGCATTCGCCGCCTCGGTGAGCTGTACGCCGAGCAGCATTTCAACAAAGGCGTGAGCATGGCCGAGATCAGCCAGAGCTCGCAGCGCATGCTCAATGATCTGCTCGACGGCCGCGATGCGAGCATCCTCGAAAACGCCGATTACCGACTGAACATCATGGTGGTGAAAAGCCAGGGCCGCCTCGCCGAAGACCATCGCGGGCGCCTCGGTCTGGCGCTGGGTTCGGTGATCGCCGACAACCTGCGCGGTCGTGCACGGCTGTCGCGGCACTTCGAACGGCTGATCATCCACGATCCGCGCCTGGCGCCGCCGCTTGATGCCTTGACCGATTTCCCCTCGCGCTTCGTTGCCCTCAACACCGGCAACCTGCGCCAGGCCCTGCTCGCTTCCGGATCGATCCCGATGGTCATGGAAGGCGTGCGCGACCTGCCCGGCGCCGGCGCGGGTACGTTCCGTGACGGCGGCCTGCTCGACTACCACCTCGACCTGCCCTACAGCGGCGACGGTATCGTGCTCTATCCGCACTTCACCGATCGAGTGATTCCCGGCTGGTTCGACAAGACCCTGCCATGGCGCCGCGCTTCGGTGCAGCGTCTGCAGGATGTGCTGCTGGTCGCGCCGTCGAAGGAATATCTGGCGCGCCTGCCCTACGGCAAACTGCCCGATCGCAACGACTTCAAACGCTTCATGGGCGATGCGCCGAGCCGACAGAAATACTGGCACACGGCGATGGACGAGAGCCGCCGACTGGGCGACGAATTTCTCGAACTGACGGCCAATGGTCGCCTCGCCGAGCGCTTGCTGACCCTTTAGTCAGCACGGCCAAAGACAAGCTGATAAACTCGCCGCCTGCCCGAATCGCTGCGGCGAACGCCATCTGAACAGAGCCGAAAATACCGTGGAAATCTTCAAAGATTCCACGGTAGCCTCCCGCCTAAAACCCCTCCGTTTCAAGAACAACCTCAAACCCACCGTAACTGGCCGCATTCGAGTATCACCGCGTACCACGCGATACCTTCCCAGTGGCAAAGACTTAGTACATCATCCAGTACATTGAGAATTGAAAGCAGAGGATGTACTAGTGGCGATCTCGGACACAGCGGCCAGGCAGGCCAAGCCGAAGGACAAGGCATACACAATCGCCGACTCCCTTGGGCTTTCCCTCTATATAGCCACCAGCGGCATAAAAAGCTGGCACTTTCGATTCACTTGGCTTGGTAAACAGGCGCGGATTTCATTCGGGACTTACCCGGATACAGGCCTTAAGGAAGCGCGCGCGCGTCGAGACGCCGCACGGGAAGACATTGCCAGCGGGATTGACCCGCGCAATTCGAGAAGGGAGAAAAAGGCCGAGATGATCGAGGCCGGGGGCCGGACCTTTCGTCGTGTTTACGACGAGTGGCTGGCATTCAGGAAAGGGAGCATTTCGCCTGGGACATACCGAATCATCAGCAACCTCATGGAACTGGATGTGCTGCCGGTGTTTGGCGCGCGGCAGATCGATTCCATCAAGCGCGCTGACGTCATCAGCTTGATACGCAAGATTGAGAAGCGCGGCTCGGTGGCCACCGCCGTCAAGGTGCGTCAGCGAACAGGCCAGGTTTTCAGCTATGCCATTGCAATTGGGTTGATCGACGTAAACCCTACCGCAGAGATGCACGCAGTCACTGAGCGCATGGGCCAGCACAAGCCTCACCCCTTCCTGCCTTTCAGCGAAATGCCGAAAACGATAGCGGCCGTTCAAGAATCATCATCAGGTCAGCAGCTTCGAGCGGCATTCATGCTGATGATCTACACCGCGTCACGCCCGGGAGAGGTGCGTCGCGCCGAATGGTCGGAGATCGATCTCGATGCTGCTGTATGGACGACCCCCGCCGCCAAAATGAAAATGCGCAGAGACCACTCGGTGCCCCTGCCTACTCAAGCGGTCGATCTTTTAAAAGCAATGCTGCCGATCACGGGCCACCTTCGTTACGTTTTCGTCAATCGCAGTGACTCGACAATGCCGATCGGCACCAACTATGCCAACAACGTTCTGGATGCCTGCGGCCTGACCGGAAAGCAGTCTCCACACGGTTTCCGCCATCTCTTTTCAACCGAGATGAACGGTAGGGGCTATAACCGAGACTGGATCGAGCGTCAGCTTGCGCACGCAGACAGCAGCTTCATCCGCGACGTTTACAACCACGCAGCATACTTGGAGCAACGCAGAGCCATGATGCAAGAATGGGCCGATCTAGTTACCCCGAAATGATTACAGGACTGCAGCCCGTCGCCTAAACCTCGCCCGCTGGCAGCGCCTCGATTACTGTATATGCAAACAGTATCCAGCAAGGCATGCCCGTGGACCCCCTTTATATAGAAGACACAGATGATTGGCTCGGCAATCCGACCCCGCTCGAAACCTGTCGGCATCAGCTGCGGATGTATGAGAATGAATTCGAAGCCCTCGCCCTCCAGCTCGAGCGCGCACTGGAAAACGTTCGGGGTCTGATCTGTGACAATGACGCACTAATACAGGAGAGGAATTCTCTCAAGGCGAAGCTGCACCGCGCCGATGGTGATTTATTGAGCGAAAGGCGCAGATTCGCCAACGTTGAGCACAACAGAAGCCATCTGTTCAATGAAAACCAGCGCCTGCTACGGGAGCTTCGCGATAGCGAGGAGGAAGAGTGAGCCGGATTCGGATTACGGCACGTCCTTGAAGAAGACGTGGTGACCGAGTTTCAACGTCTGCTTGGCCTTCGCTGCCCAGGCCGGCGCCTTGATGCTGGTGGCGTAATAGTGCGTGGCGCCGCCGGTAGGATCCGGCACCTTGCCGTCGATCACTTGGTCAGCAGCGAGACGGCACTGCGCCAGCTCACGGAACGGGATCTGCTTCACGCCGATCAGGAACTGGTAGTTCGGGTCGGTCTTGTTCCAGCAGCTGAACTGGTACGGTTTCTGGCAGACGCCAGCGTAGCCTTCACCCCACCACGACTTCTCCTTTCCATCGAACACGCGGTTGCGGATCGTCCAGGCGACGGCAATCTGCCCCGCCGTGCCTTCGCCGCGCGCCTCACCCCAAAGTGTGCGGGCGAGGATGTCGCGGTCTTTTTCGGTAACAGGCATCGCTTTTCTCCAGACGAAAAAAAGCCCGCGGCTTGGCGAGCATAGAAAAAGATCTGCAGCAGCTGCTGCGTTGTGATAGACATTCTTTTCACCAGCAAGAATTAGACGTACAGTGGCACTCTGAGGTTTATTCTGTTAAATAAAATAGGATTGAGTCGCTCATGGAACTAAAGCACTTATCAGAAGCAGTGATGCATCGATGGAAAACCAAAGAAGTTCATGACACTGATTTTTATGGTTTCACAATAGGCTCAAGACGCATCAACACAATACTCGACATAGGTGCAAATCTTGGCCAAAGCATCATATCTTTCCGAATCCTTTTTCCAGACGCGACAATTCACTCGTATGAAGCAAACCCCATACTCATAGGGGAATTAAATAGCCTAGCGAGCGAAGTACCCGGAAACATACAAATAAACGCCTACGGCTTAGCCGATACAGGCGGTAGCTTTTATCTAAACATACCATATTCAAATGATGAGGCGTTCATAGAAGAGGCCTCTATCACTGACTCATATTACGAACTGCCTTGGGTCAAGCAAAAATTCTTGGAGCGAGGCGGACTTACAAGACTTGAAAAAGTCAAATGCGACTTGAGGGTTGGTGACGATTTAAAATTATCTCCTGACTTGATCAAGGTTGACGTCGAAGGCGCCGAGTCATTGGTTCTTCGCGGACTGAGAAGAACAATTGAGCGCTCTAAGCCAGTGATAATGGTAGAAAACTCAGACTGGCACAATGTATCTACAATTATGAAGTCCTTGGGATATGTTGCGCGTCGCTATGACCACGCTGAGAATAAGTTATTACCAATGAATGGACCCACCACAAACACGTTTTACATTCACGAAGGCCGCAGCCTAGGTGAATCCATAAAGAAATTATTTTTCCTTAAATAACCAAAAACTGTATTGGGCATTCCAACCAGAATCCCCAATACCCCTTTTGTGAAATTGCAGTGCCGCTCAATATGGATCTGAGTTTGGCTTGGCTTCCAGTGGGGAGACAGGCCACGCAATCGTGAGTGGATATCCCATCTGCGCTTCGACCTTACTGAGATCGACTCGGTATTTCTTCCAGAGCTTCAGGCTAGCCAAGACTTCTGCATCAGCCTCATCAATATCGACAGCATCCTGCAAAGGCTTGATGTTGTAATCTGCGATTGCGCGCAGCCGCGAAATTTCAAGCGAAGCCTCAATAAGTTTCTGAACTTTCAACTCTTCCTCGCTGAACCTTGGCTCCGGCGCATTACCTGCAGCCAGCCATAGCTGGTAGGCCTGCCATTCCGTATTTTCCGGGTCCGCTGGAATCCAGAACCCGGTGTCAGTGGTGACACTTTCGCCTTCTGATTGCTTGTAATTCATAGCTCGGCAGACGCCTCCCAGTGGCAAAGAAATGTTTCACCAGCATTACGAGCACAGTGCGCCCAGATGTACGCCGTGCTTGCCTGTACAGTGCGAAATGTATCTCCCGTGAATCCATTGGTCTGAACTCCGCCATCGGAATTACCTACAGTAAAAGCATTTACGATCCCCTGCTGATCCCAATATCGCAGAGTTGGGGTGGATCTCTTTTCAACCGAGAACTTCGTGCGCCCCATCGCCCGAGTCCCTGATCCTGAGCAAGAAAGGGTCATACCGTTGGAAATGTTTGGGGGGGCAAATCCAGAAATTGTTCCTGGCTTGATGTCCGTCGGATAGGACTTCTCGTAGTAGCGCTGACAGAGAATCAACTCTTCCCCATAACTCCGGTCCTCGTACCCCGTTGGCAGACTGCCCAGCTCAAGCTTCGGATAGAACAGCGTTCCGCCGATGAACCTGATCGTGCAGTTTGATCCGGCGGTCAGTGTTACCTGAGCGCCGTTTGCGACCACTACAGTGTTGACTGTTGCTGTAGCAGTCCCTTCCCAGGACAAGGTGTAAATCCCCCCGCTAATGAAGCTCCCTTCTATTACCTGTTCCAGCCCACCTGATGGCGGATTTACAGTTCGACCATTCTTGTTGACTTGGGAGGAAAGGCTCTGTCCAGAGGTGACAATGCGCCAGCGGTCGAACGTGTATTGACCAGCGGCCGTGGTTGCCTCGGCGGCGTAAATACGCTGATTGACGTTGAAGAGCGGGTTCATGATCAGGTTGCGGCGTGGCCCAACCTGAAGCTTGGCCCTAGCACCGGCGACGGTATTCGACTCAGTGCCGCCTTTGCTGATGGGCTGCACGTCATCAATCTGAAGCGCCTCGCGCGCGCTTGCAAGATCAGTAGCTCCGGTACCGCCTTTGGTCAGCGGAAGAATTTCGTAATTGCCGGTAGTCCCGAGTGCCGCCAGTTTGTCGCCGTAGTCATTGAGGATGGCGCGCACCTGGTCGGACAGATCCTTCTGGTATCCCTGCACCGGCATGATGGCGTAAAAGCCGCCAGCCACTGTCGGGCCTTCGTAGTTCGGCGAGATCGACAGCGCGGTATTACTGGCGATGTTGGTCACCTCGTACCAACGACCGTCCGGGCCGCGAAAACCATCACCAACCCGACTGTTGGCAATAAAAGCCGTACCTGTGCCGATCACCGCATTGGAATTTTGGGTGACAGAGACCGTTCCCGTTTTGTACCAGGGCATGGGTGCATCCTATAAAAGAGTTATGCGGCTTGTTTTGCGAACACTGCCGGCAGGAAGAAAGCGAAGGGGTTCGATGCCGCAATGGTGATGGCGTAGAGCGTGTTGTTTGGGAAATCCCACCAGCAATAAAGATCGCGAGGGATACCGCTTCCGGAAGTCATCGGCATGCCGAATGTGTTGAGCAACATGTACTCGTTCTCAGGGAAGTTGAACGGAACGCTATAGAAGATTCGCGTGAGGCCCTGAGGAGTGGTGTCATAGCGAACATACGTCCAGTTCTGAAACGCGCGGGTAAACGTTGCGTTCGGCGTGCCGGAGTCAAACAGCAGCTTCCCGGCGCCGTCCCACAAACGCATCCCGTATTGAGCAACAGGCTGGGCACCAAAGGCGGCGACGAAATAACGCCCATTCAGGCCGGCAACACTGACGTCGTATGCCCTGACATAAAAGCCAGTCCAGTTACCCGCAGAACCGAGAAGACTCATCCGGCAAAGTCCTGCTACCCCGTTGATAGTGTCAGGTCGCACGAATACGAGCGGAGGTTCTTGCGAGGTGACGGGGCGTGCAAACGTGGTAACCGAGCCAAGCCCAGACTCTTGGTTTGGTGCGTATCGCCCTGAAGCGATGACCATCAGTCGCGCAAATTCTGAGTCCAAAGTGACGACGTTATTGTTGTTTGTGAACTGAACGCCGTAGCTCATCAACTCCACCTCATTACTATCAAGCGCATGGTTCCGGAGGACGTGGTACTCGCCGCGTACGTCCGGGTGTAGTTGTAGACGCGGACGACTCCGTCGAGCATCTCGGTTTCGAACTGCATTTGGTTCTGCGAATAGGTACCGATCGGGATCACGATTGCGGTTCCGTTGCCAGGGCCTACGCCGGGAACGGCGAAATCCTGCGTTCCTTTGCTGGCTCCAAGCGCGAAAGTCACTTGCACTGAAAGCACGACGCGAATCGTGAATGAGTTCTCGTCCAGCTGGAGCGCCCCATCGGCGCCCCATATCCTTATGCCGAAGCTCATGCGTTCAAGTTCCCCCACTGGTAGCGCTTGACGCCGTTCTCGTCGAACACTTTGCCGCCGTTGTTGTTGATGACTTGGCGAGCGCCACCGCCCAGCGGGCTGTTCAACTCGAAGTTTCCAGCCTTGTCGATGCGCCAGCCCTGAACGCCGGCGATGTAGTTGTCCGACTGGATGAAGAAACCGATCTTGGCGTTTCCGATCGAGGCATCTTTCACAAACAGGGTATTCAGGAAGACCTGCCCACCCTCCACCGCAAACGGCACCGATATGGCGCCGCCGGCAATGGTGTTGACGATGGCGAAGCGGTCTGCGCTGACCAAGAACTGGCTTTGCAGCCCAGCACCGGTGTTCTCGATGCCGAGGCCAATGCCCGCCGCGACGTACTGCCCATTCGCCGTGACCTGCATCTTCACCGACCACATCGTGCTCAGCTTGCCAGCGGTGTCCGCATAGGCGGTCGAGGTTTGTTGAATCGCTGCCGAGTTCTCCCCGACGGAAACATTCAACTGGTCGATCTTCGTCGCGGTCGCCGATTCGTTCGTGGCCACCACCTGCTCAAGCTCGGTGATGTTCGCCGCGTTCTCTCCGATTTTTGCGTCGAAGGTTGTTATGCGCCTTGCCGTTGCTTCGTTCTCGGAAGCTCGAACCTTCGATTCGGAGGCAATCGCTGCGGTGCTGGCGTGGCTCTTGATCGCATCCGCGAGATCGCCAGCGCCGTCATCGTCTCGATAGGAGGCGCGAAGGGCTTCGAAGGCTGTGGCTTGAGCTGTGACCTCCCCGTCGAGTTCGATGATCTCGGCGGTGTTGGTCGCCACCTGCTGGGCAAGACCGTTCGCCGTCTCCACTGTCTGCCCAACGTCGAGCCAGTAGAGCGGATTCGGCGGTGGGGTTTCGATAGGCACCGGCCCGGTGGCCTGGTAGATCCGCTTGCCCTGCACCACCAGGTCATACTCGTCGTAGGTGGCTTCGGGGTCGTACCCCTTCAAGCCGTCAAGCGCATCGATTTGAGCTTGCAGGCCAGGGATCTTGTCGATCTCGTCTCGCAGATCCTGTCCCAGTTCCGTTTCGGTGATTTGCCCGGCGATCATCTCCAGAATGGCAGCAGCATCGGAGCTGGATTGCCCCTGCACGCCAAGACCGATCGGATACCACGGACCGATGTTGCCGATCTTGTCAACGATGCGGCCCCAGAAATAGAAGGTCACGCCGGCGCGCAGGCCGAGCATGGAGAAATCGCTCTGCGGATAGGCCAGGTCTGTCAGCTTGGTCGCGGCCTCAAGATCGGTCGTCGGCCCGTACCAGATCTCCGTGCGCTGGCTGTCCTCGGCGCCAGCAGGGAATCCCCACTTGAGGTAGATGCCGAACAGCAGCGGCGTGGCAGTCAGGAACGCCAGCGCCGGGGGCAGCCCCTGCTTACCGCTGAGGTTGGTCAGGATCGAGTTTCGCCACGGCGATGTGATATCGAACGCGCTCACCGCGCGCACCCGGGCCACATAAGCACCGGCGTAGATGCCGACCACGTCCACGTTGGTCATGCCGGTGCGCTGCAGCTTGATCCAGTTGCCGCTGTCCTTGCGCCATTCCACGTCGTAGCCGACCGCGCCATCGACAGCTGGCCAACTGATCGTCATGGTGGCCACGGCCAGCCCCTGCACCACCGACGACGTCGACGACAGTGATACGCTCGCCGGCGCCGGAACGACGGTGATCGGGATCACGCTGATCGGGCGCTCTTCCAGGCGTGCGCCGGTGTCAATGAAAGCGAACTTGCTCGGCTCGAACTGGAGCGCGCTGATTTCGTAATCGCCCTCGGTGGTGCGCTTGGTGCGCAGCACGCGATACAGCGGGATCGCCAGATCATCGGCATCGAGCGCCCATTGCAACTGTGCAACCGGCGGTTCGCTGTAGGCGACTGTGACGGTCACGGCACGTCCGCTGACGCTCTGCACTGTGCGGCCTTCGGCGCGGCCGCCCGGGAGGTTGATAATCAGCCGGTCGCCGGCCTTGGCTTGGGTGTCGCGATCGAGCGTGATAACCCGCCCCGCCACCGCCGAGATCCGGCCGCCAACTTCACGGCCAGCCAGCAGAGAATCAGCCACCGGGATGATGTGACCGGGCAGCGGGATTACACCCTCCATGCCAGTCTTGAACGAAACCGTGCGGTCTTGGTTGTTGCTGAGGATCGCCCACTTGCCACGGCGCTGGGCCTCTGATGCGCGGGTGCAGCCAATGGCGCTCAGCTCGGTCGGCCGGTCGCCGTAGCGACGTTGCAGATCCAGGTCAGCGAACGGGATTACATCGGTGTCGTAGTTGTTCGCCGGGTTGTCGTAGCTGACCAGCGCACGCGTGTAACGGGTCTTCGCAGATGCACTGCCATAGGAGAACTTGCCGTCGATCACGTTCGACCGGGTGAACACGTAGTCGAAATCCTGCGCGCGTGGCATGTCGGCCTGCATCACAAGTTGACCCTGCGCCCAGTACGTCATGCCCCGGTAAATCGCCGAGATGTCGCGCAGCAGCGACCAGGCATCCGCTTTGCCCTGCAGGTTCATGTCGCAGAGGAAGCGCGGCTCCTGCCCGCCCAGTCCGTTCGGCACCAGCTGGTCGCAGTATTGAGCGATGCGGTACAGCTCCCACTTGTCGACCATGAACGGCTTGATGCGCTTGCCCAGGCCGAACCGGTCTTCGGTGCAAATGCCGTAGGTGATCCACGCCGGGTTGTTGGTCCAGGCCGATTTCATCGAGCCGTCCCACGTCCCGGTGTAGGTGCGGGCGATCGGGTCGTAATTGCTCGGCACCATCCAGCGGCGCGCCTTGCACTTCACGGTGACGGCCGGGATGTTGGTGAACTGCTCAGCGTCGAATTCGATGTAGAGCAGCGCAGTGTTCGGGTAGCGCAGCTTGGCGTCGATGACCTCTGTGTAACCGGCCACCAGCATCGTGTCGGCGATCTTGTTGGTGTTCTGGTTCGGCGTCAGGCGGCGCACACGGATCTGCCAGCCAGTGGTGGCGTCCGGCAAATCTATGCGGCGCGAGCGCTCGTAGCGCGTGGTGGTCTTGCCGTCCACTGCGTCCACCAGCACCTGCTGATAGGCGCCGCCATCGGTGGCCACGTCGATTGCGTACTCGATGCGGTAACCGCCGACATTGCCCTGGTCATCGGAGCGTTGCAGCGCTGGCCAGGCCAAGCGCATGCGCACGGCCGAAAGCTGGGTGTTGGTGATCGAGCGTACCCACGGCGAATCGCTGCGCAGTTCGATGTTCAGCGACGTCTCGTTCTCAACAGACGGAATGCCCGGGATGTAGGTCTGATCCACCGAGCCCGGCCGCCAGTCCCACTTCACGTTCGGGAAGTTGTAGTTGCCGCTGGCATCGCGGATCGGCGTGTTGTCCAGGTAGATGTCGTAATCGGTCGGAACGCTGTCGAATTCGCCCTCGCCCACGGCAATCAGCAATTTCGCAAGGTTGGTCGAGCGCAGGCTGTCGCTGGCTTCGGTCGGCGACTTCGGCTTGCTGCTGCCGCCCTTCTCGCCGTGGATATCGATCTGTGCTGCTGCGCCCATGTTTTCCTCCAGGCATAAAAAACCGCCTCGCGGGCGGTGTGGGTGTCCATACAGCGTGGATGAAATGCCAGTAGCGACCACGTGCTTTGGGAGAGTAATTTTCTGACCTCTCACAAACAAGGAGCTGCCATGTCAATCAGAAGCCTCGCAGTAAACCTTCCGAAAGACCCGGACAACGCAGACTGCGTGCTGGGTTGGGGTGTCGTGCAAAGCTCGCCATGGCGATTCGTCGACATCTACGCATCAAAAGAGGCTGCTGAAGCCGAGGCCAAATCTCGAGGGCCTAGGTATCACGTCGAATACGGATCTCACCGGCTTGGTTCAGATGATTTTATGGGTGGGCTGGAGCAGCCGCTGTCGGCTCACTCAAGCTAAAACCCATGCGGCAGTTGCCAGAGATAAGAGTGGCGGTAAGGCCTGGCTTGCCGCAATACTTTCGCGTGTAGCCGCTTGGCGATGTGCATTTGCCAAAGAAGCGCTCTCGATGGATTTCGCGCCCGTTGTCCAGAACGGCCACCACCGATTCGTCGCCACAAACCACTCCACCTTCAAGTCGATGCAGGTCGTGGATGGTGATGCTGTAGGTCACCCTGGTCATGCTTTGTCCTCTGCCAGGATCGATGCTGAGATGATCATCCCGCCCCACCGGCGTTCGCCGATGCAAATTGGTACCAGGTTGCCGCTGGCAGTGGTGTTCTTGGCGCTACCGAAGGCGTAGGACGGGGAGTTTTCGGGGGATGCGCTTTGCTTCAAGCCAGACGCTTGGGGGCTGAGCATTTGGATGACACCGCCGGCAGCGAGTGCAATGCCCACCGGGGCCAAAGCCTGAAACCCCGGAATGAACGATGCAGCAATCAGGACTGCGCCGATGATCGTTTGAAGCAGGCCGGCACGCTTGCTGCCGCCAACCACCGGCACGATGCGGATTTCCTGAGCGCCGCCCAGCGCAAAATCCTTCTCAGGTACGTTCTTTCTGTTCCGGAAAATGGCGAAGCGCAGACCGCGCCGCTCCAAGTCTTTGATCGCTGCGTCGAACCCCTCCAGCGTGTACTTCAGCGCCTTTAACGCCTCCCCTACGGAACGACTGCCCAGTTCGCGGTAGTGAACTCGGCCGAACAGCTTAATCAGCGGACCCGATAGAAGAATGGTTGTCATCATTGGGCGGCGATGTGAAGTTGCTGTCACGGTTTTCTCCAGACATAAAAAAACCGCCTTTCGGCGGCTGTTTTTTGGGTGTTCAAAGGCAATCTTTTATCGCCTGCTTCATGTCTCCGCGGCCATAGCCCGGCGACCATGCCATGCGCTGATACAGCGTTACGGTACTGCCCTTCGGTGCTTTGCGTATATCCAGCAGCTCGTCGGTCATATTATTGCTTGCGACCAGCAATCTGTATCCGTTTTCTGTCTCGGACATTGAGGCATCGCTTCTGGCGTCCTGCCATTTCGGGAAAACACACAGCGCATAACGCTTGGGATCTTTCGCGGTTGTTGCCTTGAAGCTCGGGTCATTTTTCTGAAGATCCCCAGGGGATACACACCCAGCCAACAGCGCTACCGCGAGCGCTCCTACGATCAATTTCATGCAGGTCACTCCTGTGGGAAAGGGTGCACGATATCACTGGCGCGGGCAGAAAAGAAAAAGCCCGGCGCTGGGCCGGGCTTCAGAAATTTTGTTCACTGACTTAATCAAGCGGCGTGAGCCTCGATCCATTGGTCTTTGCAGTGCTGAAATGTGCCGCCCTCATCAGGCGCCGCACCGGCTTCCACTTTGACCGGACCGTAATTGGCATGAATATATGCCGAGTACCACGCGCGCATCGCGATATCCGACGCGCCAGGCACCGGTTCGCTGCCCTTCTTTTCCCAGTTCGCGATCGTTTGCACGTCAACTCGAAAAAGCGCTGCCGCTTCTTCCTGCACCAAATCCTGTTCTTTCCGTAGAAACCGGAACTGGTGCCCCGTCATGGGTTTTTTTTGCTTAACAATGTCGACTGCAATCGCGCGATGCAGACCTTCCACGTCCTGGATTTTCACACCCTTGCCATACGATGATTCAACGATCGTATAGCCGTTTTTCAGGTAGATGCCCTCCAGGCCGCTCCCTGTATATTCGTACATTAGTTCACCTCCCATACGGTGACGGCGAACACCTCGCCAGGATCAAGAACAGGCTTGACCGCCGCAACCACGCAGACGATATCCCTCGGCGGAGGCTCGCACATTCTGAACTCAAAGCTTTTATGTTCTGCGCTATACGTTGGACCTTTGATTATGGCCCCGCGTTGCAAGCACCTCAGCGCCTCACCAACTGTCACCCCTCGTTGAGCCAACCTCAGGAGAAAATGATCAGTAAAAACCACTTTTGAAGAGTCCCGAGCAAGCACATGCACAAGATCCTCAAGCTGCCGCGGCGTCCACAACGGTGAATTAGTGCTCATATGAACCTATAATATTTATAGGTTGCGCAATACTAGTGCGCAACAAAACATTGTCAATATTTGTGTGAGGAGCCCCGCGCTGCTCAGTTCTCAAGTGCCCGTCTAACGCGGCGTTCGCCGATCCATAAGCGATCACGACGCGACAGGCGGTAAATTACTTTGCTGAGAATAGTCAATTTTTAAGCGCTGTCGCGCTCGTCAGAGACGAATTTTTATGACGCAGCACCAGTCGCGTGCGTTCGAGCCACGGCCCGCCGAAGACAATGACCTCTGACGGCCTGCCGTACAGGTGGTGCAGCAGGAAAGGACCCGGACCGAACGTTGCCGCATCCTCACCTGGCAAAGACGGATCGGTGCCGAGGAATATGCCGGCGTGGTTCGGATAAACCGTGCGCCCCACTTCCATCACGATCATGTCGCCGCGCTGCGGTTGATCGACGCGGTAGAAGCCGGCGGCCTCGTAGTTCGCCTCGTACAGGCTGGCGTTGTCCTTGCTTTCCCACCAGCCATCGGCGCGCTTGAAGGCTTCGAATTCCAGCCCCCACTCGCGCTTGTACCAGTCGGCGCACACCTGCCAGCAGTCCCAGGCCCCGTGCACGAATGGCCGCTTCAGCAGAGGCACGTCGCCAGATGGCATGACAGTTCTCAGATCGCCCTCCGGCCAACTGAGTATGTGCCAGGGCATCGCCGTTGCTTCGCACATGGCAAGGTCACGCGGCGACGGCCTGCTGGTTGCGTCTGGGTGCGAATGAACAACCCCGATCACTTCGCCGATGTCCTCGGCTGCCGCGTATTCCTCCGGATCGATGCGGAACTCGTCGTTCGGCTCGGTCGAGACATTGATGCAGGGAAAGTATTGCTGCTTGCGCCCGATCGCCAGCAGCAGCCCGCAACATTCTTTCGGGTACTCGGCTTCCGCGTGCACCTGGATCGCGTTCAAGATGTGCTTTCGCATGTCAGCTCCGTGCGATCAGGGAAACAGCCGGGAAGCCGCCGAACGGCAGCGGGTTACCCTCGCCGAAGCGCGGGATGCAACCCTTGCCCAGCGTGGCGTCGCATTGGTCAAGCTCGGGATTGTCGGTAATGACGCCGTCCTTCGTGACGTAGGGCCCGGTGTAGCCACAGTTCGGCCCGCGATATCCGCCGGTGAGGCACCAATGGCAAAGCGTCGTGGCCTGGCGGCCGATCGACTCATTGCCAACGTCGCCCGGGCTTGCCAGCTCCCAACTGACCGTCTCCCCGTCCTCGTTCGTCTTCTGGTCGATGTACCAGACTTCGATCGTTTCTTGAGTTGGGTCTGCCGACGGATTGCCGGCGGGAAAGTTCGCCGCGTCGAGATACGTGCCCAGCGTGTGGCGCATGGTCAACTTGAACTCGAGCAGATCCTCGAATGCCAGACAGAGCGCGGTGATGCGCCCATTCACGTTGCCCACTGAGAGCGTGGGCCGAACAGCCGTGCCGTCGCCGTTCGCCTCGATGCCGTCGATCTGCATCGGCCAGGAGCTGTACTCGTTGCCCTGCCAGTAGATCGCCTTCGCCGACAGTTGGTCCGCATTGGCGCCGGCGGCAATCAACTCGGCCGGCGTGTGCGGTATCGCGTGCCCGTGGAAGCGGAGAACATCCGCGCCATAGTCCGTGCCGTCCAATTCAAACAGCAGCACTTCGCTGCCAGGCTCAAGCACCTGGATATCACTGATCAGCGGCATGATTGCCTCTTATGGATGGAATGCCCGCTCGAAAGTGGCGGTGAGTTTGAAAACGCCGCCGCCCACCGGAGTGGGCACGGGGTTCTTGCAGGTGAACAGGCCAAGCTGTCCTAAGGGCGTGGTCCACAGAAAGGCTTTCGCGCCGGCGTGCCGATCAAGGAACGCCATGATCTCCAGCACCTTGGCTTGAGGGCCGCTGTAGGTGATCGGGTACGCGTCTTCCTTGTTGTTCGGCCCGTCGCCAACTTCCTGTTTGTAGCCGCCGCCAAACTGCGAGGTGCGCACCCGATAGGAAATCTCGGGCGAGTCACCGTGCTGGGTCGGCCAGTTGAATGTCTCGATGGCCATCAGCCCCTCCCGTTCGTGAGTTTCCAGATTGAGCCGCCAGGCTGCAGCGCTCGGGCGATCGCGGTTTCAGCTTCGGCTTTCGCCGCCTGCTGAATGCCTTTGCCAAGCTGCGTCGTGTCCTCTGTGCTGGCCGCGCCGCCAGCGCCTTGGGTTTGTACCGATACCGCGACGGGGAAGTTGTAAACGTTGCTGCCACCACTTCCGCCGCCGCTGATCGCGCGCACCCCCAGCTGGCCGCCAGCGGTGCGGGTCAGTGGCATGATTGCCTCTGGCCCTGCCTCGCCCATGACGCCGGTCTGCCCGCCTGTCATGCCGAAGGCTGTCGGCTTGCTCACAACGGAGTTGGTGAACGCCGCGCCATTGGCGAACATCTGAACGCCACCAGACCATGCACCACCATTCGCTTGGATGCTGCCCGGCGTGAAGCCTGACAAGTCACCGCTGTAGCCCGCTGCAGTGGAGCCTGCCGAGGTTGCCGCGCCGCCACCACCGAAGTAACTCGCACCAGCGCCGACCAGACTGCTCAGCAGCGCCGAACTGGCCTGGCGGGTCGCGATGCGCGCCATGTCCGCCAGAATCGACTTGGTGAAGTCAGCAAACGAAAGCTTGCCGGTCATGGCGAAGTTGACGACTGCGTCTTCCATCGAGCTGAAGGCATTGCTGAACAGGTCGCGAGTCTGGCCGGCGATGTTGCGCGCGCGCTCCAGATAGTTGCTGAACGCCGAGGTTGCCCCGTTGCGCCAATCGCTCTGCGCGGCCGACATCTGCTCGTAGTTGCTGAGCACTGTTTTGCTCAGGTCCGTCTCGCTTCTGTTGATCGCATCCAGCTTGGCCTGGTACTCCTCGGCGCTCATGTTGCGCGCCTTATCGGCCCGGTCACGCGCCAGATCCAGACGCTGCTGGTTGGCTCGATCGGCAATGCCGTTCAGTTCGCCGTTGATCGCGTTTTCACGATCGCCACGACCAACACCTTCGGCCGCACGACCGCCAGCGCGCCGCAGGGCGACGTTCTGCTGGTCGAGGGCATCGGTGTAGACCTTGATCGCCTGCGCCTGCTTGGCGAGCCGGCCCTGCTCGTTCGTCGCGATGACTTCGAGCTCACTGTCGGCTTCCTTCTGAGCCTTGACCATGTTGGCCCTGGCATCAGCGATCTTTTGGTCGAGCTGAATGCGTTGCTCTGCCGAGGTGCTGGCCTTGCCTTTCGCCGCCTCCAACGAACTGATTTCAGCCTGATACGCGGCGGTTACCTCGTCGCGCTCGTTGCCAATCAGTGCCTGGCGCTTGAGCAGGTAATCTTCCTGCGTGACCAGTCCGGCCTTCTGCGCGGCTTCCAGTTCCTTCTGGGCGTTTTCGTATTCGCCGAGGATCAGCGACAGCTGGTTTTTCGAGTCGTTGAACTCGGTCAGATTGACCGCCGAGGTCGCTGCCTTCGGGTCCTTGTTCTTGTCCTTGATGTTCTGGATCGTCTTCGTGACGACCGCTTCCTGCACCAGCGGATCATTCGGATTCGCCTTACGCAGCGCTTCGACGTCTCGCTTGTACTCCTTGATCAGCTTGTTGCGCTTCTCCTCGTTGGTGAGGTTCGAATCGCTGATTGCCTTGAGTCGCAGGCTTGCGTCGATACCGTCGCGCTCGGTTTTCGCCCGGTCAGCGTCAGCCTTGGCGCCTGCGGTGATTTCCTCTTTGCGCTTTCGCAGCAGGACGATCTGCTGCTCAAGGAACTTGGTGGACTGGCTATTGGCGCCCAGTTCGTCGCCGAAAAACGACGAGAGGAAGCCGCCGGACTTACGCCCATCAAGGATTTTCTGGTAGTTGGCGATCTGAGAATCAATCGACTGGGTACGACCAACATCCAGAGTCGCGTCCAGCGCGTCGGCCGCTGCTGCTTTGATTTTTTGCCAGGCGCCCTCAATCAGGCCGAGATTCGCTGTCACCTCACCGGTTCGATTTTTGATCGTATCAGCATAGGTGTCGGTGAGTAGCTTCGCCGCCCCGATGGTGTCGCCCTGCTCCTTCAGCGCCACGATCTGCGAGTAGACTGAGGCAGTGAGGAAGTTGTACTGGTCGTTGAGCTCCTTCGCTGCGGCGACCGGGTCCTTGGCGATCTTTGCGAACTCGGCGATCGTTTCGTCGATGGCTTTGCCGGTGGCCTTCTCCATCTGCAGGGCGGCTTCGGTGATCTCTTCGAAGCTGCCACTGGCAATCTTGCCGTTGCCTGCCAGCTTGGCCAGCACCTCGGCAGCAGCGCCTGTGGTGCCGACCGTTGCGCTTACCTGCTCAGCCATTGATGCAAGCTGAGTGGCGCTTGTGCCGGCGGAATTGCCGGTAAAGATGATCGCCTTGTTGTACTCGTCGGCCTCCTGGCTCCCCTTGTAATAGGCAAGGGTCAGCGCACCCACCGCAGCAGCAGCAACGGTGTAAGGGTTTACGAGTCCAAGGATGTAGCCGCCGAGAGCTCGAGCCGCAGGGCCGATCCCGCCGAACATGTCTTTAAGCTGTCCGCCTTGCTGCAAGGCAACCATTGTGATCGGCTGGCCTGCGGCAATAGACGTGAAAATATCGGTAAATTGCGCAGGAACGCCACGCAACGCTGCGGCATTTTGTTTCGCAGTATTCCCAGTTCGCGAAAGCGAGTCATCAAAGCGCGTCAGCTCGGTGCGAGCCTGATTGATCTTGGCCTGGTACTCGCTGAACGTCGCAGCATCTAAACCGATGCCCTTGTGCTTCGCCAGTCTGCTTTCGAGCTCGTCCAGACGCCCCAACGCCTTAACGGTCGGGTCAATCTGCCCAAGCAGATCGCTCAGCTCGTCCCTTTGATTCTTGATCGATGTCGAGGCCTTGTCAGCACCTTTAGAGACGCCTTCTGCGGCTTTCTCAGCCCGTGCGCCCGCCGCCGTAAGCTTGTCGAGGTCGGAGCTCGCCTGCGCAGCATCGGTCGAATCGACCTTGATGCCGAGTTCAGCAATAGAAGTCATGCGGGCTCCGTTATTTCGATTCGCTCATCACGAGCATGGCTTCTGCTTCCATGACTCGAATGTCGTGGAAGACTTCAGGGATTTCGCGCCGCTTCATGCCCAGCATCGAGGCCACCGGCGGCAGGGCGCTGTAGTCCAGCCCGGTCGCTCCACCCATGCCCACACGCCACTGCGTCGACATCGCCTCGAACAGCAGAAAGGCCGGCCAGTTGTCTGGCCAGACCTCGTACTCGACGGCGGGAATGTCGGCTAAGGTCAAGCCGAACGCCGCCAGCGCAGCTTCTGATGGGCCTGGCTCATAAATGGCACGGGCGGCGCCGGTCAGTTTCCCAAGCGGGCCGGCTGATAGGCAGTTTGGTACGCTTCCAGCACGGCCTGAGGCGCGCCGATGCAGGTGGTGACCAGCGCAGTCAGAGATTCGTCCGACAGCTTCTCGTCGAAAGCCCAGCTCGCAACGATGTCCTTGAGCTGACCAACTTGGAGCGCGATTTCGGCACCGGTCGCTTCTTGCCAGCTCATGTCGTCTTCCTGCACCTTCTTCGCATGCTCGTCGCGCGCCGCGTTCCACTTATCGAAGTGCGCGGCCAAGGCCAGCCGGTCCATGTACTTGAACTCGAATTCAACACTGACCGGATCAGCGCCGACGCGCGGGATCGCGACCTTCGCCTTGAAGGTCGGGTTCTGGGAGATCTTGATCTTGGCCATGGTTTACACCGCCGCCGCGTAACGAGTTGGACGGGAGGCCAGCGACAGGGTGATGGTGCGGGTCATGATGTTGTTGCGGTCGAGTGTCGGGGTGGCAGTGATGGAGACGTATGCGTTGTAATAAATCACCGAGCCGTTCGGCAGCGTCAAACGCAATACGCGAGGCGCTCGATCATCGTCGGCCGCTTCAACAGCCGCCACGTACGGCAAGCTTGGGTCGTCCGCCACAGTGATACTCATGCTCATCGGCGACTTGGTGGTCGGCAGTTGGCGGTCGTCGGATTCTTCAAGGAAGCCGAAGGTTGTGAATTGCTGCTCGCCGCCCGCACTGGTGCTGCCGGTGATCTGGCTGATTTGAGCCCAGCCACTCGCCGCACGAACCGAACCCGCGCCTGCACCAGCCGTGTACACAATGGTGTTGGTGGTGTTGATGCCTTCCAGCTCGAAGGTGCCAGTGTCGGATTCGGCCACGCGGGCGACCTTATCGTTCAGGCGGGTCCAACCGGAGTTCACGACGATAATGTCGCCGTCGGCAAGGCCGTGCGCGGCGGCCGTAGCAACCGCCGGATTCGCGTTGCTGATGGCAGTTACAGGTTTCAGTGCGCTGAAAGTAGCTGCGATTTCGAGAATGGAGCCGTTGGGAAGAATGGCGCTCATTGAGAATGTTCCTCTGTGCAGAAATGACAAAACCCGCTCAATGGCGGGTTCTGGGTTTGCCCAACGGGCGGATTAGTTGGTGTCGGACCGGTATTGGAACGAAGCCGATACCGTGAAGGTGTTGCCGTCTGGTATTCCCGGCCCGGGCGCAACCGGCGTCATCACCAGTGCGACAAGTCCGGCGCGGGGAATGCGAAGGTTCAGCGGGAACAGCGCGGCCAGCTCGTCAACGATGCCGCTCGCCTCGGTGCGGTACTTGCCGGATGCAGTCACGATGTTGACCTGAAACACACCGGTGTAGACCCGGTGATCGCCGCTCAGCGTGTTGCTCCCGGTGACCGCTGGCAGCGTGAACGCTCTCAGGTACGTCTCGCCGGCTGCCGGCGTGTAGGTCTCGTTCTCAACGACAACCTTGATCGGCTTGGTGCGGGCCTTGGCCCAGGCCAGCAGGCGCGATTCGAAAGCCGCAGCAATGATGTTGTGGCTCATACCTGGTTGTTCCTGATGGCTTCTTCGACGATCTGCTGGAAGCGGGCAAGAGTGATTTGCACCATGCCGGCCGGCGCCTTTGCCGAGTGGCCATATTCAAGCGGTATCGCGTATTCGAGATTGTTGATGATGTACGCCGCCTGGCCTGCCCGAAGGTCGCTAGCCGAGGCGATCAGTGACGCGATGGTGTCTTGGCCGGTTGGGTCAACCTCATCAAAGGTGACGCTCTCAATATTGTCGATTGACAGGTGCCAGTTGCCCTTGAAGCGCCCGGTGTCCACCGGTGACAGTCGAATCACAGAGGAGCCGATCTCGATCACTACCTCGCGGAACACGTCATCAATCGCTTCCTTGGCCTGCTCGGCGAACGCCGCCAGGCTCTCAGCGAAGCTGCCCTGCTGGCCGCCGTAGCGGCTGGTCATGTGATTCGCCATTACTTGCGCACCTGTAGCTCGAAGCCGACCGTGAGGCCGGCGAAGTTCCACGGAGCGACGGCTATCACCGTGTACACCGTGCCGTCGAATGTGATCTTGTCGTTGCTCTGCGGTGCAGGCATGTCTTCGCCAGTCAATTGAACCGGCGACACCAGGAGCTTCACGTCACCGCGAACGATCAGCGTCCCATCGATGTACTGGTTGTCGTACTCCTCGCGGAAGCCGGAGCCATTTACCACCAGCTCGCCGGGAATCTGAGGTGAGTCTGGGTCGTATTCGCCGATGATCTCGCGGCGCAAGACCAGTTCAAGGCCTTTCCCACCCTTGCTGCGGGGCGCGAGCATGCGGGTTGCCGTAGCCTTGGCGCGGTCATAAATGTCTGGCATCACTTCCGCCTTATTTTGTAGATGGCTGAACACCGGCAGTTGGCGCGCTCACTCCAGCCAGCACCAAGTGCAGAATCACCTGGGTACCGCAACAGGGCCCCGTTCGGGCTCTGAAATGGCTGATCCTTCTGCACTTCCTGCCCGCCCATGACCGAATGCGTGTGCCGGACCTTCTTGTCAGCCCGATCGCGCCAAGTCTTAGTCACCGAATCTCGATCAAGCCCCTGAGCAATCAACTGCTCGTAAACCTGATCCCGGCCGGCACCGAAGGATTCCAGCGCCTCAGCCTTGGAAAGCATTTCGGCGTAGGTCTTCATAAGACGATCTGCGTACCGACCAGCGATCTTGTCGACGTCAGCTTGAGCAACAGGCTGGCCCGCATTGATCGCGCGATTCACGATGCCATCGAAGCGGCGATCCCGGCGCTTGCGCTGCAAATAGCTGCGCATTTCGTCAGGGTTTCCGCTCAGCAACTGCTGGCGGGCATTGATGACGTATTGCGCGTAGTTTCCGGGTAGGCCAATCACACCGCCTGAGCGGGATCCTGTTTGCGCGCTTACTCGTCCAAGTAAATCGAGCGCCGCCTGCCGTGGGCTTCGGGTCATTGGCGTGGCGCCTACTTCGACCTGCAGCGACGGCGTAGCAACAGCGCGACTGCGCGAACCCATAACAGCCCGAATCGCCTCCCGCACATTCACATCGGCGTCGCGTCGTATCTCGGCGGCTTTTTCCACCAGCCACTGCTCTGGCTCAGGCTTGCGGACGTCGAATTCAAATCGCCCCAGATCTTTCGGGATCGCGATTGCCTTGATCTCGAACTTGGCGCCTGCGATGTACACATTTCGAGCCAGCTCGAGGAAGGCCGCCAGCGCTCCCAGGCTCAGCAGCGCTGCCAGCCCGTTTTCGTCCTCTTCGGTAATCAGTCGCTCAACTTCAGCCACCGTTGCTGCGCCTACCACCAGCTTGATCTGGTCCAGGTAGGCCTTCTGCATCGCAGGCTCCATCCCCTCGATGGCCTGGATGATCTGCGCCGGGGTCATACCACAAACACCGCAGGAAGCGTGTAGCGGGCCACCAGCACAGGCGAGATCATCTCGTCGATGATGCTGATCACCGGCCTGACCGACGCCGCGCCATCTGCGCCCGCCGCGACAGAGAATTCCTCCTCAACCGGGCCGACCTTCTGACGTTTCACCGTGGACGCGGCCACGAAGTCAGGACTCAGGCTTCCCGGCTCGACCAATTCACGCAGTGCGGCTTCGTACGTTGCCTGCTCAACCTCAACCGGCACTTGATCGGATGGGATTGCATGCCCCTCGTAATCCTCAGCACCGGTGCGCGGCCACTCCCTGGCTTGCCCTCTGCCCTCGGTCTTCACGCCGGGGAACAATGACTGCCACACACCAGAAGCCAGCAGCTTCCGGTAGCGGCCGTCGATGTAGACCGATGCCCGAATCAGCGCGGCCTGCTTCACCACGTCATCGCCTGTCCACGCGGCATTCGCGCGCGCAGCGTGATAGGCGTCGGCAGCTGCGACGGTTCCGTAAAAGTCTGGCATCGGGATATCTCGAATAGGTGGAGCGTCATGCGCTCCGGTTTTGCGGGGTGTTACGCCTTGGCGGCGGCCAGTGCGGCCTGCAGGGCTTCCAGATTTGCTTCGGCGTCGAACTCAACGTTCAGCGCCTTCAGCTCGTCGACGACCTTCTGCTTTTCGGCAGCGGCAGCAGTCTCGGCTTCTTCCAGCTTCTTGCGCAGGGTTTCGACTTTGCTGTTGCCAGCGGCATCAATGCCCAGCGCCTTCAGCTTGGCGAGCAGTTCAGCCTTTTCGTCGCCGGACGGAGCCTCGACAGCCTCAAAACTGAGGACATCGATTTTCTTGGCCTGCTCGAGCTCTGCCTCGGTCAGGGTCAGTTCCCGGCTTGCACCGATGCCGATCATCTTGATCGCGCCCATGGACCAGAGGCCGCGCGGGCAGGTACCGCTGTTGGTGACTTTCACTTTCATGACAACCCCCTTAGGCAGGCTCGGACACGCCGTCCATGTACGCCATGGCGCCTGGCAGGCGAACTTCAACACCGCCGGTACGCGCGATGATGCCGGTCTCGAAGCCCATGATGGTCTTCTGGTGAACCGGTAGCACCATACGAGGCATTGGCAGGTGGAAGCGGATCACGTCCAAAGCGCGACGGTACGCGGCGATACGACCACCGCCACCAGCACCTGCGGTCGACAGCGAGTCGGCCGTCAGGATGGTCAGCGGGCGACCGGTGCGCGCGGTGTACACGTTGGAAGTGCGGAAGCGCTCCAGGATGGTCGGGCTGTTCGCTTCGGTGCCGACGAAGGTGGTCGAGATGTAGTCCATCACTTCGAGAGGCAAGGCCAGGGTATCGGCCAGCTCGACGTTGTTCGACGCCTGCGGCACCACCTTGAGCAAAGTGTTGAGGTCGTTCAGGACCTGCTGCGGTGTCTTGTCGACGAAGAGCGTGGAGCTGCCAGTGCCGGTGGCCGCAGCGGTGATGGTCTGCACGTTGGACTGGTTGACAAAGCCACGCCAGTTTTTCTCGGTGCTACCGGTGGTGGCGATGTCGTAGAGCAGGCGCTCGGTGGAGCGACTTGCCGACATGGCTTTCAGGTCATTCAGGTTGCGGCCATACAGAGCGGCCTGGTTGACCTCTTCCAGATTCCACTCCCAGCCGGAGCCGATCATTGCGTAGTCGTGCGAGCCTTCGCCCCACGAAACGTTGTTGAACGGCATGTCATTGGCGGCGCCGGACAGGAACTTGGCTTCGCCCGCGAGTTGCATGCTGTAGAACTGGGTGCCGATCGCCCACTGGTTGCCTTCAGTGACGACAGGCATCAGGTCGCGATAGCTGTATTCCGGGTAGCGAGCTTCATAGATCGCGGTTTCGATGTTGCGGCCCTGGGCTACAACGAATGGCAACGCTGCTTGAGCGTCTGCGAATGCTTGTCGCATGTTATGCGCTCCGGTTCTTGAGGGAGATTTCCACGATGTCGCCGGCGGCACCAGTGGTGTCGAAGAACGCGCTCGGGATCGGGCCAACAATGCCGGCGCCGGCAGCGTTGGTGTAGGTGTTGGTGGCGGTCACGTAGTACACCGGATCGCCATCGACCACCGGCGTGCTGACCGTCACGTACATCTGGCCGCGCTCACGAATGGACGCGGTGAAGTACTGCGGGTAGCCGTCGACCAGTGTCGAGCCTGCTTTCACGGCCGGGACGGCCGGGGTCAGCTTGGCAATGCCGACGAACTTGCCGCCGGCTGCGAATGGAACAACGCCATGGTCGCCGGCGCCGCGCTGGACTGGTTCGCCGAAGCGGACGCCGGCAGCGTTTTCGATGGTGCGGCTGATGTCGTTCTTGATCTCTTCGTTCGCCGAGGCGCCATGAAGGCCCTTGGCTGGACGATCAGGGTAAGTCGTTTGATAAGCGGCCATGATAGCTCCTTACTTGGCGGGCTGAGTGGAGTTGAAGTCGGCCAGCATCTTCGCGCGGGCGGCTTCAGCCGGGTTTTCGCCTGGCTTACTGTCCTGATGGATCATGTGCTGCCGGAACGGATCATTGGCCGGGTTCTTGGCAGCGTCCTCGACCAGGATCTCGAAGCGCGCATCGATGTAGGCATCAGCCTTGCCGGCCACGGACGCATCACCCAGCTTGGCGACCACGACAGCCTTGCGGATGTCGGCGTCGGTCTTCCCGGTGTAGTCGGCGTCAGCGATCGACTTGGCCTTGCTGATCAGGTCAGCGCGGGCGGTGACGCGCTTGTCGATGTCGGCATCGCTGAGCTGCCTGGCTTTGAGGGCGTCGATCTCGGCGTCTTTCTTCGCCAGTTCGCCATCCTTCAGCGCCAGCGCAGCGGTATGCGCGTCGGTCAGGGATTTGATGTTTACCCCGGCATCGGCCAGCTGCTTGGTCAGCTTGTCGATCGCCTGGGCGCCTTGGTCGGTCGTCTGGACGGACAGGCCATCAACGATGACCGTACGCAGTGAATCAGCCATGTCATGGCCTCCTTGGGGGGTGTGTGGTTTTTGGTCACCGATGCGAAGGTGCTCGCCACCCCGAGCGCGATGCTCAAGGCTGAGGTGATTCATTTTCATAGGGCCGAGGAAGCAGTCGTACTGCTCGCCATCGGGGGAAACGCCATCCTGAAACACGACTTCGGCGCCGTACCCCATGGACAGCTCGCGCTTGCCGGACTCGTAGTCCTCGATCGCCTTGGCGTCCATCAGCACCAGCGGCACCTTGACGAACTGGCCGTCGCGGACGACTTCGCCGCCGGTTTGGCCGATAGCGACGTCTTTCCAGTTCTTGGAGTTGACGCCGTCCCCGCCCGGGTGGCCGTTGGTCATTGGTCGGTAGGCGTACGAGTGCATGGCGTCGGCATGGAATACCGCGCTTTCAGGTCGGTAGACCCGAACGATGGGTTTGTCTCGCAGGCCGTGCTCGTTGTCCGGATCGATCTCGGTGCCCAGATAGTCCTGGATGCCAGTGCGGGCCACGCGAGCTTCGGCCACGAGGTATCCGTCTGCGGTGCGCCGAACGCCCGAGACAGTTACAGAATCGTGAAGGATCATTTGTTACCTCGGCTGGGTGCCGTTCAGTTCGCGCCGGGATGGTCGGCTCATGATTTGCCGCTGGAGAATGTGTAGGTGGTGTCTGAAGTCGCTGCTGTCGTCGGCGTGCTCGACGGGAAGCCCCGTGAACAGGTTCCAAGCGGCAACCAGCGCGTCGAGGACTTTCCTTTCGTCGTCGCTCATCATGTACGGGCTCGGTCAGAAACTCGTTGGCTTGGCGACAGCGCGTGTAAGCGCCATGAGCCCCGTCTGCAGGTCGGTCGTACCGATATCCAGCCAACGCTCATTCAGATGGGATAGGGAACTGAGCTTGTCGACCAGCTTGCCCAGCTCTACGCCGTGCGCCTTGATCTCGTTCATCAGCGCAGCGTCTTCCTCGCTGAGCTGGCGATAACCCGTGATTTTTGGCTGAGTAAAGGTTTCCATGTCATACCTCCTGAATAGTGGATTTCCACTCGGTGTTGACCTCTTCGAATATCTCCGGGCCAAACTCGATGGCGCCCCGGTATGGCTCGACCTTGTCGATATTGACGCTGCCGGGTTCGTAGGTGAAGGTGATGTGCGGCTGATAGTCCGGCCAGTCCCAAGAGGCACCAGCCTCAACGATGGAGACATGCCGCCAAGCCAGCTCGGAGCTGTTGAACAGCAGCACCACCGCGCCTTCGCCGAACTTGTCGATCAGCCTTGCGCCACCTGGTGCAATCTTGAGCTGGCCCTTGCCATCGCCCGACCACGACTCGCCGACCTTCATCCAATCGACCGGATTGCGGCTGTAGGCGACGGTGACGTGCAGGTCATCAGCCGGGACGGTTGATTCGAAGCCCTGCGACTTGGCCCACGCGATGATCTCGGCGCCATTGATGACCTTGCGGGACACATACAGGGAGCGAGGCGCGGCGTCAGTGATCGCTTTCTTCGCCACCGGCTGATCCGCAGCAGCGCCCGGCAGGTCGGCGTCGTCATCGGGCAGCTCACGGCCGAACTTCTCGATCGCCGCTTCAAGCCCCGGCATTACGCTCAGCTCGACCAGCAGGTTCACTGCGGCGGTCGAAAGCGCATCCTCAGGGAACAGCCCGGAGTCTTTCAGCGCCTTGATGGTGTCGGCCGTGGTCTTGCCGATATCGGCCCGCTCTTTCGCCGTGGCCTGCCAGAGTGGCGCCCAGGTGTAGTGCACCTCTTTCGGCCGACTGCCGAGCGCGGAGCGGATCAAGCCCTCATCCAGCACGCTCATGGCTGGCTTGATCTCCAGCTTCTGGCGTGAGGCGACATTGTCGTAGTAGTTGCGGGTGTTCTCTTCGCCATTGGCGCCCAACCCTGTCGAGGACTGACCGAACATGCGGGTGCCGGGGATGTCGAACGCGCCGGCGACGCCCTGCTCTGTCTTGGCGATCACCTCCGGCAGGTTGCCGAAACTGGCCGACTTGGAACTGTGCGTCTCTTGCCCGTCGAGGATCAGTGTTCCGTTGATGCCCTTGGCCGTGGCAGCAAGACGCAAGCGCTCCAGCAGCAGGCGCTCGTAGTTTTTGTCCTGCATGCTCGACATCAGGTTCGGGATGTTGATGACGTCGATCTTGGCCTCGTAGACCAGGCTGACCACGTTGGCGACCGTCTCGTCGTAGTGACGCACCGCCGGCATTGCCGACAGCAGCACCGAGTCGCCCCAGCCGAAGCCAGTGCCTACGGCAAGCTCAGAGTCTGGGTGCGGCACGCCGACGAAGATCACCAGGCGGGATGGGTGAATCTCCACCGTCGAGCCGGGCAGCCGGTACGCCTTGGGCTTGCCGAAGCGCGGGCTTTGCGGGTCCTGCTCGATCTCCGTAGCGCTGAGCTGGCGGCGGGTCATCACCGTCAGGTACTTGATGCCGCCCTTTTCTACTCGATCCGGCTTCAGCTCAGACGCAGTGTCACGCTCACCGGTGCCGATGAACACAGCGGCACCGCCGAACAGACGAGCCTTCAATAGGGCTTCCAGAATCTTGCCCTTTACGTTGAGGCGATCCTCTTCGGCTTCGATCAGCTCGATCTGAGCCTTGTTGGCCTGCCAGTTGCGCCAGTTGCGGCACGCATCTACGGCCGGAATACTCACGCCCTTCTGCGCTGTCCACGATCCACGAAATGCGTTCAGCAGTTGCTGGTCGTCCATCACTGGGAGCGCATAGTGCGAGTGCGATGCCTTGTCGCGCGCAGTACCCAGTCCTGCGACCAGGTTCTGCAGGCTGTCTTTCAGATAAGTGAATGCGCTCATTGGCCGCTCACGTTTGCGAGTGTGTAGGAGTTTGCGAGGCCGTACCGCTGGGCGATCATGTAGCCCATCGCATCCACCATGTGGTCGAACCCGCCTTTCTTGTCAGGGTCGCCTTTCTTGTCGTAAACCTGCCGCTCAAGGCACTGAGTCAACTTCGGACACTGGTCAATGTTGACCTTGTAGCGGCGCTCGCCGTAGGCGTTCAGGAACATGGCGTTGACTGCGTTCACGCGGTCTTTCACGCCCGGGTTCGTCGAATCGACGTACACGGCAAAGCCTGCTGTGCGAAGCAGCGACAGATCGGACTCGCTCGCGTTTTTGCTGCTGGTGTTCTGGCCGCTGGCATCGGGGTACACCGCGATGCTGTGCCCGGGGAACCGTGACTTGATCTTCTCGATCATCTCGGGCGTGTCGCGCACCGTGTGGAATTCGTCGAGCGCCAGAGGCAGACCGTTACGGACCACGTTGACGACCGCCGACATCTTCATGACGTTGAAGTCGATGCCGATGTGCAGTGCTTCACCGGGCTTGATCCGCTCGGTGGTGCGGCACTCATCTCGGTTGAAGGTGTAGTAAACGACGCCTTGATAGTTCTCGAAGCTCGCCTCGTATTCCTGGCGGAATGTGCGGGGGTCCATCTTGCGGCGCGCCGCATCCAGCTCTTCAGCCGGAACGTTGCCGCCATCGAGCGAGGTGTAGAGCCAGCTCTTGTGATCAGGCTCATGCCCCGGCCGGCCGTCTTGAAACGTGTCGTAGCAGTGATTGAATCCCTTGGGCGTGCCGATGCGTAGCGCGTGACCCCCCTTCCGCATGCCGATGCCCGGTATCGAGTATTGGCAGGTCGAAAGCATCGGCCGCAAAACCTCTTCCCAAGCCTCCCATGGACAGTCAGCCCATTCATCCACCAGGACGAAGAACAGACCGGAGCCCCGCAAGTTGTCGTAGTTGTCGAGCCCCACCACGCGCATGACGTGGCCAGACTTGAGCGTGATCGAGCATTCCGTCTCATTCGGGCGATGTGCACGCCAGGCCTCAGGGATCGCCTGCTTCAGCCGTCGCCAGAACACACGCTTGGCCTGCTTGAAGGTCGGCGCGCCGTACCAGATCTCATCTTCGACGCTCACGCCCCACTCAGCAGCCAGCCGAGCAGCTCGGCGCATCTCAGCTTTGCCCAAGAATGTCTTGCCGAACCGTCGACCACACACAGCATCGCGGAAGCGCGCCTGAGGCTGGAAGCCCCAGCAGTAGATGTTCGCCTGTTTCGGCGTCAGCTTTACCGGCGGGTCATAGGTACGGGGTAGCGGGGACATTCTCATCAGGCTCCAGGGTGTACTCAGCAACGGCGTGCTGCTGGTCCGCTTGGGAGCCCAGAGGTTTTTCAGGTTCGAGGCGACGATTCACGTAAACGTCGCCCACTTCTTTGGCTGCCTGCTCCAGCAACTGGGCAGTCAGCGCCATGTTCTTCATGTTCTCGGCCTTCTCTGCCATGCGCCCCAAGGTGCGGAGTCGATACGCTCGGTTGGCGATCGGGATCTCGGCCGTCTCTTCGCGAAACCTCTTGCGGGTGTCGTTGAACAGCGTCTGCCACTTCACGTGCAGGTTGCGTCCAACGTACTTGGTTGGGTCGTATGCCTCGCACTGTTGGCGGGTAACTTCGAGCCCGAATCTTTCTTTGACGGACGCCACCACTTGAGATGGCGTGTCAAAGCAGGCGAGAGCCTGTACGACAAAGGCTTTCACCTCGTCTCTGAGTGCGGCCATAAGTGGGCATCCGTCAAAGTACTGTCAAAGTCAGGCCGACTTGAGCAGACAGGTTCCGCAGGCCCTCGATATGTTCAATTTCCCCACCTCAGCAGGATTGTTTGCAGCGTCTACCAGCTCTTGCACTTGAGGACTCGCCCCATACCGACGCACAACACCGACGAACTCTTCAACGTCGTGTCCGCGCATCTCAAGCTTGGGCAATCCTTCCTGGGTGAACTTGGGTGCGCCGTACTGATCGGTCGCTTGGGCAATGTGGTAGAGCTCATGCTCAACCAGTGCGCAGAAGTCAGCGTCGGAGCACTGAGCGCAGTAGTCGGCAGCAAGCGTGATGATGTAGGCCGGCACGTCGCCGAACCAATCCAGCATCTGTTGCTCCATGCGGGCTTTCTGCCAACCACCAGCGCGGAACGCTACCTGTTCGGCCTGGCCTACCACCGTCCGACCCTTTTTCGTGAAGGCGGCAGACGCCCACATCACACGAATATCCGCATCGATCAGATGGGCGTGCTCTTCGTTGTGGATGCTTCCGGTGTCGGCAAGAATCTCGGCCTGGAGCCACTCCCACACTTCCGGGGCGGGGATCAGACGGATACCGAAACTGGAAAGGTCCGACAGCTCAAGCAGCGATGCTGGAGGCATTGGCCTATTCATCGGTTCATTCCTTCCGTAAAAGCGTTTGGTCTATGGTTAAGCAACCGATCAACTTACGGAGGAAGACAAAATGATCGAGCGCATCACTGAGGGGTTGGTCATGCAGGTTGCCAGAGAATGGGCGGCACGAAAGAACAAAAGCGAAGCGACCACCGTAGCCAATGCGAGCGAAACAATGGCCGCTCTGAAGATTAAGCTCAACGAAGAGGAATACGACGAAGCCTTAGCTAGGCTCTATCGCGAGTACGAGGAGTCTTAACGCGTGCTCAACTCACAATGATTTAGGTGCTACATGCCGTTGCCCACCGCCGTCATCCCAGCTGTGGACATGCGCACCTGATTTGTCGGCCATATCTTTCTCCGTGTCGCGACACAATTTGCACTCTCGCGAAACGTGTCGCGACCTACTTGCTCTGACTGCGCTTGATTTGCGCGTCCACCTGGTCTGCGCAGGTGTCGAGCAGGTTTATGGCTTGGTTCTTCAGTTCCCACAGCTGGCCGTTGTCGGCGAGGTCTTCATCAGCTACCCGCTCACATGGCACCAGCTCAGGGGGCTCGACTCTTACTGCCGCTGTCTTTGTTACCACCGCCGGCTTTACCGCGCAGGCCGTCAGGAAGAGGCTGAGCAGCCCAATCACGAACAGGCTTGCTGTTGCGTTTGAGTTCTTCAAAGTTCTTCTCCGCCTTTCTGGCTTTGGCCTGGCTGGCCTGTAACCGCTTGTTCAGGTCTTTCTGGTAATCGGCGTTGCGCTGGGCTTCGGCGCGGAGTGTGGTGATCGTGGCCTGGCTTTCGAGGTTGGCGTCGACCGCCTTCTTCTTCTCGCTGGCTTCGAATGCCACCTCCCCGCGAAGGGCGACGACTCGAGACTGCTGGATCCCTATGAGGAGCAGGCCGACCAGGGCGATGATGATTGCTGCGGCGAAGGCCTTCATGCGGCATCCGCCTTGCGACCGAGGAAGCGGGTCACCAGCTCGCGAATGGCTGTCACGCCGAGGAACCCAATAGTCCCTCCAGCAGCAACCGATAAACTGGAAGGCCAGGCCATCCACTCGATAATGCTGGACGCGACCAAGCTCAGCGATCCACAGATCAGCGCCTCGAAAACAATTCGGCGCTTACTGGTTTCCTTCGCGTCGTACATGACTCGAAGCAACGATACGGTGATGGACATGATCACGCCCTGCCAGAGCGGATTGCTCAACGCCAGCCAGATCTTGGCCCATGTGTCTGGCTTGTCAGGCATGTTTGGCATCCGGGTTGCCTCCCCCTTGGGGAGATTGATAAATCCGGCGTCCGCTGCACTCCCAGCTCGGGGCAATGGGTGTGGGGAGCCGAAAACGAAAAGCCCCTGCGACTGCAGAGGCCCTGAATAGGCGCGCGGCGACCGAAACCCGGCAGCGCATAAGCAAAAAGCCCCGCACGTGGCGAGGCTTTGAAGTGGTCGTGCGCTGGAGGTAAGTTGCGCAGTGTGGGAAAAGTACATCAAATTCCCCACCATGACAACACCTTTATGCCGCATCCTCTGAATTTTCTGTGTGAATAACCTGCCACACCGGCTGTTGAGCCTGAATATCCACTTCCTCGATGGCGTTTCGCAGGAAATTCCAGATGTCGAGCCAGTCGCGATCCCAGTGCTTGGGCTGGATAGCGATCCCGTACAGCCTCATCATAGCGTCAGACACTCGAGCTGGCCCCCACGCATCACCGCCGTTTGCCTCGGCCTTGTAGGACTGCAGGGCACAGGTGATCAGACAGTGCACCTTCGCCGCCTTGGCATCGGTGAGCGAGCTGAAGTCAGTATCCGACCAGATCAGCTTCTCGGCGTTGAGCATGTGAACGACCGTCATGCATGGGTGGTAGAGGTAGTGCCCCAGCTGCTGCACCTGAAACGGCAAGGACTCGATCGCCTTCTGGACCTTTCCCATGGTCACCAGGTGGGCGGCGCGATGTGTCGACCGACCAATCGGCGTTCGGCGTGTCTCGGCGATGTGGATTTTCTGTCGCACGGCCTTGATGCGCTCTTCCTTGTCGTCGCCCTGGGCAGCGAAGATGATCTCCCGGAGCGCCGCCTTCTCCTTCCGGACGACGGTTGCGGATTTTGCCCGGTCAGCCGCTGCCGCACTGATTGAGGCGTTCGACTCATGCTGTGCGTCTGTCCACGCTTGACGTGCGTTGATCAATTTCATGCTGCCTGCCCCTTCTTCAGTTCCCGAGTCTTGGCCCGGTATTCAGCCTTGATGGTTTTGATTTCTTCGACGGTGTACTTGCGGGGCTCATGAGGCCCTTCAAGCCATGCCACGGTTTCGGCGCCGATGCGCTGCAGCAACCGGATGCGGTACTCGACTGCGTTCCCGGAAAGGTTGCGGTTGCACTTCACGCACTGGCGGTGGATGTTCAGCGGCTCGAAACGCAGCTCCGGACAAGCGCCGACGGATCGGTAGTGCCCAGCGTCCCAGCGACTGCCCGTCATCAGGTCGTTGTCGTTCGGCATCGAGTCGCAGCTGATGCACGGCAGGTGCGCGTCACGCAGGCGGACGTACTCGTTCACGGCGGCCTGGGCCTCGCGCAGGTGATCCGCCCTGCTCTTCAGCTTCTCCTTGCGTACCTGGATCTCGCGGCGGTCGCGCTGGGCAATGGCCTTGCGGGCTTTTTCCATGTGGCGCGGTGCATCAATCGCCGCACAGGCTGGGCTGCAAACCGCCTGCCCCATCCGCGACGGGACGAATGAGGCCCTGCAAGTAGCAACTCGGCATTTCTTCGGCTTGGGCTGCTTCCGTTCAATCGTCATGCAGCCTCCTGGCTCAACAGATCATCGAAGTACACGCCCTGCGGTGCGAAGCGCGCGACAATGCGATCGGTGTAGGCAATGCCCTGGGCGCGATTAAACAGGCTGGTTACCGGCATCCCGTCAGGGCCGAAGAGCTTGCACTCCCCCATCAAGTCGAGCTTCGTTTCGTATGGAAGGTGGCGCATGACCCGGTACCACTCAGCCTGAAACCCGGCATCCTCGTTCAGCAGGATCTGCACGCCGATGTGCAGCTTGCAGTAGCGCCGGGCTTCAGCCTCATCGCCGATCTGGGTCATTTCCGCGATGCGCTTGTACATTGCGAACCACAGCCGGTTCTGGTCTAGCGTGCGGTCCTTGCCCGGGCGCAGCGACACCACCACGAACTTCTTCTGGCGGAACATGGCGGTGAGCATGCCGATGGCTTCGGTGAGCTTGGTGGAGCTGTTCACGCTGATTTTGTCAGTCATGGCTCCTCCCGATCGATCATGGTGCGCAGATCGCGGTCAAGGTCGTGCACCGGCACCCAGTCGTGGCCGATATTCATCTGCACGGCGACAAAGTCATTGCTTGGCTGGTCGCACTTCTTACGCAGCCAGGTGTAAAGCACATGCGTCTCGGTCATGACCTGAACGTTTTGCTCTAGCATTCCGTTTCGGCGAGAAAACTTGTCGTTGGCCTCACGCAACGCCTCGTTCTCGGCCTTGAACTGGTCGATCCGTGTGCGCAGCACATCCGCGCGATGGCGGCCAAGTTCGGACGCTTGCACGGTGGACTGCACCCAATCGGTTTTCTCGATCCACTCCGAAAATGCGTACTCGATTTGCCCAAGCCGGTTGTTCTCGGCCAGCAGCTCAAGCGCCACCTCCTCCACGGTCTTCTCACCGAGGAATTCCTGCAGCGCCTCGGTGTTGCGCTTCCAGTCTGCGCAGTCGGCACGGAATGACGCGGCTTCGGCCCACAGGAGCTTCTGGAGTTTTTGTTTGTCGATGCTCATTGAGCCGTACTCCTTGCTTCCAATTGTTCAGCCTGCTGAATGAGCAGCGCCCGGCGATCCGCCAGCTCATTGGCTGCCTGAATTCGCATTTCTGTTTTTTCCTCGACTGATGCTTGGCGCATGGCGAGCATCGAATCCTTCACCGCGGCGAGCCTCTCGCGCAGTTTTGGCGAAGGCCGCGCAATCTCACCGGTGAGCAGTGCTACGACGGCCCGACCGTCTTCAGTGACCGGAGCGACACTCAAGTCGGCCAGGTACTGCTGAGCGCGCTCCTGAGGGATTCGCTGCATCTGCACGGCCTTGGTGATCGCCTGTGTGCGGCGGTTCGCGTCGAAGCCGACCGACACATGCCAGTTCACTTCCTTGCTGTCCCCCCGGGCCTGCCCCACCAGACGCTCGTAAGCACTGTTGAACGCCATGCGCGCACCGACCTTGTCGCCGGCGTCGAGAACAGGTTTTGCGGCTGCCAGCGCAAGCTGAATCTCGTCGGTCAGCACCACGGTCTCGAACTCGTCGTTCGTGGTCATGGCGATCGCCCACGCTTCGTCCTTACCCGGGCGACCATCGGCTGCCTGCACTCGCTGGAGGATGTCGGCCATCGCCAGCTTGCCCTTCACCTCGAAGCGGCAAGCCTTCAGCGCGGCCTTCACAGCGGGCACCGAGTAGGCGCAGAGGTCTTCGGCCATCATCGCCGCGGTGCCTGGGTTCATTTCCTGACCCATGGCCTCGGCGGTGGCGCAGATTGCAGCAGCGAGCCCGGCAACCTGCTGATCGTTCATTTCAAAGGTACTCATTGCGCTCTCCCGCTTGGCGCTTGGCCAAGACCATTTGCGCGGCCTGCTCGGCGGCGGAGACGTTCGCCTCGGTGCGTTCCATCTGGCGCGCGGTTGTTCCGTTGATGCGCTGCCCGGTCACCCACTGGGTGTGGTAGCTCTCCGCGTTCGCCAGCAGCTCGTTGAGGCTGTGGCACTTGCGGAGCACGGCGGCATCGCTGGTTTTCAGGAAGTGGGCGGCGACGTGATGGGCGACATCGGCGCCGAGGCGGTCAACCAATTGCCCGAGCTGGCCACCGACCTTGGCGTTCCACACAGGCCAGGTGCTGTAGCGCTTGCGGTACGCCATGGCGTAGTTCGCCCAGACCTTGAAAGTTTTGCAGGACTGATCCTTGGGCCCCGGCATGTCAGCGGGAATCTCGACCCGTGGCGCATCGGTTCGATCGACCACCAGAACCAGATTGCGGGCCGGCTTGTCCGGGCTGCCGTGCAAGTCCTGACTGGTATCCTGATTGGTACCCTGATGATTGGTATCCTGATTTGTCGGAGATTTTTCCGACCCTTGCTCGGATTTTTCTCCGACCTTGCTCGGATTTTTTTCCGAGGTAGATCGGATTTTTTTCCGACCTTCGTTCTTTGGTGGGGTCGGATATTTTTCCGACCCATCCACCTTCTGGTTCCACTCAATCGCCTTCTCGGTCAGGCGGAACAGCGTGATGTTCGAAGTGCTCGAAAGCTCAATCAATCCCGCCTCTTCCAGGGCCTTCAGCATGCGGTAAGCGGTGTCTGGCTTGTCAGTGAGCAGCGGCAGCTCCTCGATGATCTTGGCCTTGCTCAGCGCGAAGAAGATCCCGTCGTCAGTCTTGATTGGCTTGGTCCAGCTCGGGCAGCCGTAGACGAAGGCGAACAGCAGGGCCTGCTGAGAATTCAGCCCCCACTCCAGCGCCTTGACCTGATTGATCGTGACGGTGAATTGCATATCAGGCCTTCCCGACCAGTTTGGCCAGTTCGAGGAAGCGATCGACGTACCAATGAGGCTGCGTCTCGCGTGGGGATTGGGGGTTGGTCAGGTTCTTGCCGTAGGCCATGCCCTTCTCGGTCACCGTCCAGAACGGAACCATTTCCTGTTTGGAGTTCTTGCGCTGGAGCTGCTTCAGAAAGCCCTTGGCTTCCAGTGCGCGGTTGAACGCAGCGGGTGAAACGCGCATGCCACTGTCTTTCAGCAAGGCCGTGGCTGACTTGGTGGGCATTGAGGATCCGCCGGTAGCATCTGGCGCGGCGTCGACGGCGTAGCCTGGGAGAAACTTCGGGTCGAGACCGTTGTTTTGGGCGATCTTCGTGAGCATGGCCATCTGGCAGGACGGAGCCGGCTTCAGCAGGCGCGTGAAGCACTCCATGATGGCGATCTCGCCAACGACCTTGGTGCCATTGAGCAGAACCTGCTCACGGGCGCCCTGCTGCTGCTCCAACTCCCGCCAACGGCGAATTACCTTCATGCGCATCGGGGCGCTGTAGCCGGTGAGCAGGCAGTCGGTGTGTTCGCGGTCGAGCATGTATTCGACCTGCTCCCGGTTTTGACCGTCCAGATAGATGTGCTCAAAACTGAGTACATCTAATTTCAGTTCTTTCAGCATCGCAGCGATGTCGCGCTTCACGTTGGCATGCCGCTTGCCGGTGACGTTAGCGATCTCGCGGGAGGACATCGTGGTACGCGACACGTTTTCAGAATTTGAAAAACGTGTCGCGACACTGTTGGGGGTATTGCTGGATTCTGTGTGTTGGTGCATGATTCGCTCCAGTTGTTTACCGCTGTAGAAAAAGCCGACCTCGTACGTCGGCTTTTTTGTGTCTCAAATTCAGGCTGCCTTCACGGACTGCTTGAACACTTCCAGGCTGACGATTACTTCCTCAGCCTCCTTGAGCAGACTCGTTTTCTCGACCGAGCAGACTCGACCATCAGCCTGTGCGTCGAAGGCCAGACGCGTAACGTCGGCAAGATCGGCGTGCAGTCGCAAAAGTGCGGCGTTGAGATTGATGCCTTCCGGCTTTTCCTTCGGAACAAGGTCGAAACCGAACGCCTCCGCCCATGCTTTGAGCGGACGGAAGTCCTGGGTGAACTTCATGATCCGGTGCAGCTCTTCCACGTTCATGCGGTGGGTGTCGTAGTCCGGGTTGGCCTTCTGCGAAAGCAATGTCCGGGATTTGAAATCCGCGCCCTCGGCAATCTTTTTAGTGCCATGGTCGTCAACCACGTCGTAGATCGCTCTCATCAACTCCTGCATGTCACACCTCAAAAACTGTTACGTGGCTTTGCGCCACCAGCGGCGCGATCATTTGCTCAATGGAACGGCGGACAGGGATGTCAGGCGGCTTGTACCTTCTTTGCTGCCTTGAACTTTCCTTTGGAAAGAACCTGAATTTGGTACTGCCGTGATTCGGGGATGGTTTCCCCCCACATGGTCACAGCGCTCGGGCGGATGCCCAGTGCTTGTGCCAGCTTTGTTTTGCTGCCGAAGAATTCGGCGACTTCATGCGTATTCATTTCGCATCCTCGTTCGACCTTGGCGCAATTTCAGCATGCTTAATTGATCGAGTCAACGGCGTTTTCCGCCTACTGCATGCTTAAATTCAGTTAACTTAATATTGAGTCCATGGAAAGACATGAACGTATTGCCCGCGCTATACAGCTCAGCGGGAAAAAGAAGGGCGAAATTGCGGCGCTGTGCGGCGTCGCGAACTCTGCTGTCACTCAATGGATTACTGGCGAGAGCAAAAGCCTCCGGCCAGAGAATCTCTACGCATTGGCAAAAGCAACTGGCTTCAGAGCAGAGTGGCTTGCTATTGGTGAGGGTGCTGAGCAGGAGGCATCAGAGCCCAATGTCTCCATGCCTGAGCAGCCTTCTCAGAGCTTCCGCTACCCAGTGATCAGTTGGGTATCGGCTGGCTCCTGGGCCGAGGCTGTAGAGCCCTACCCTGCAGGCATATCGGATCGCTACGAGTTTTCCGAATACAACTCGAAAGGCCCAGCGTTCTGGCTTGAAGTCAAAGGCGACTCGATGACATCGCCAGTAGGTACGAGCATCGCCCAGGGCTCACTAATCTTGGTGGATACCGAAGTAGAGGCGGCGCCAGGCAAGCTTGTTGTGGCCAAACTTCCAGACAGCAACGAGGCGACCTTTAAGAAACTGGTCAGCGACGGCGGAAAGCTCTACCTAAAGCCGCTCAACCCCGGATACCCGACCGAAGTCTTTGATGAAAACTGCCGAATAGTTGGCGTCGTAGTGCAAGCAACACAGAAGTTTCACTACTGAGCTGGAGGTCGCCATGCCCCTCACCAAACCCGACCAAGAATTACGCCGCGACCTCCAGGGTACAGCCTCAGACCTCAAGTGGTCGGCGGTTGAGCTGATGCGTATCGCTGAGCGACTAAGCCTAGCGGGCAATGAGGCGGACGCTCAGGCAGTGATCCGGATATGCGTTGTGATGCAGGCTGGTGAGGATCGGCTGGAGCGGTACGCAGAACAGGTGAAGGCGGGAAGCATAAGCAGAACGTAACCTGAGCCGTACGGCTAATAAAGTTACGCATTCAAATTTAGCTCAGGGATAGTACGGCTATGTCGGACCTAGTAACAGCTGTCGAAATTGTTCGACAAAGCCATCAGGGAATATCCATAAAGCCATTCATTATTCGTGCTGACGATGGTGAAACCTACTTTGTAAAAGGGCTTTCCAAATCTGGCGGCCCGGCGCTGATATCGGAGTTGCTCTGCGCAGAACTGGGCAAAACCCTCGGCTTGCCTATTCCTCCGTGGAAAAAAATGGTCGTACCTCAAGACCTGATCGACTTCAGCGTGGTTCCCAACGTCTCCGATCTGGAGGGAGGATTAGCCTTCGCATCGCAAGCGGTCGAAAGCGCTGTAGATTTCAACATTGCCCATTTGAAATCCACCCCTCGGGACCTGATGAGAAAGGTTCTACTATTTGATTGGTGGGTGCAAAATGGAGACAGGATTCTCGGCCCAATGGGTGGGAACGTGAACCTAATATTGGACAGCCGTGGCGAGCTAGCCGTCATCGATCACAACCTGGCATTTCATAAGTCCTTCAATCCCGAAGAATTTCTTGAAGAGCACGTGTTCTGCGAGTGCCGCAAAGATTTCAGGGATTACCTCGTTCGTCAGGAATACACTGATATCCTGAGCAAGGCGTTGTCGAACTGGGATACGATCATCACCTTTTTGACCGAAGACTGGCTATATAGGGATGCAGACCTCATCGACCTGACCGAGCCAACGCTAGCAAGCCGGCTAGAAATTCTGCAGATGTTCAAGGAAGAGCGATTCTGGGGGGCCCTATGAGAATCATATGTAATTACTCAATTTTGAGGTTTCTCCCTTACCCAGAGACGGGTGAGTTTGTAAACATCGGGATAGTGCTGCTTGCCAATAATGGTGATTTTCGTTTCGTCGTAGAGACCAAGCGCCAGCGCGTAACAACATTTTTCCCAAGTCTTGATGCCAAGATTTTTATCAGGGCACGAAAAGAAGTAAATGCTGAGCTTGCTAGACTCAGCGGCTTTTTCACGAGCCATAGATCTGATCGCCAGGCGCTCTCTGCGACATTCAGTCACTTGGTGCATCCGCGGGAAACGATGATGCGCTTCAGTGAGCCAGGCTCAATAGTTGCGGCAAATTCAGACCAGGCACTAAAAGCTCTATTTGACCACTATGTGAAGCACAGCTTTGCGACAAAGGAATATCAGGAAGCAGCGCTAGAGAAACAGCTAGGCAGGCTGTTGGCTGACGTCAATTTGAAGCAACATTACGTGGATCGAAAGCTGGGCTCATCGGACTACCCAGTGAAATTTCCATTCGTACTGATTCAGGGTGGCAAGCCTGTGCAGGCAATCAAACCATTGCACCTTGGTCACGAAGAATCCGGAAAAATCTATGAACACGGGGATGCGTGGATATCAAGAGTGCGACGCCTAAGCGCTAAGGGCCAGCTACCACCAGATACCTTGTTTGTCGCAGGCCCTCCTATCGCTGGAAAGCCGAAGCTTTTTAAGGCTTATAAAGAGGTTTCGACAGAATTGAGCGCGTTTCCAGAGGTTCGCGTGATCAGCTCAGAAGAAGATCGAGCAAGCATGGTGAGTCTAATTAAGGAAGGTATTCCAGCATCGGCTGAAATAGCTTAGGTTGAGCCCGGCCCAGCGCCGGGCTTCTTCTTTCTGCCCTCCCCTGATCAGAGCTGTAACCGCCACTAAATGGGCCTCCTCCCCTTTCGGCTCGACCATGGTGGCGACAAGCCATGGATGGTAAAGTGCTGGCTCAATTACGGGAGGGATCCAATGAAAGGATTTGGAACGTTCGCGCTGATCGTCGGCCTGTGCTGGCTGATTTTCGCACTGAGCATGGACGTGTCAGTGCCGACCGGCGCTGGCGGGCGAGTCAACAACATGGGCTTGATGGCTGACCGACAGATACACACCATTGTTGGCGGGATGATCGCGCTCGCCGGCCTGCTCATGGTTCTGCTTGGCGGCAAAAGCTCCCCTGCTGCTGCCCAGGCAGAGAAAGACACGCGCCCCTGCCCTATGTGTGCCGAGAGCATCAAGACAGCGGCCGTTAAGTGCAAACACTGCGGTGCAGACGTTGAACCAGTAGCCGCCACAAAGCTGAAAAATGGATGGGTTGCATCAACTGCCTGCCGTGACGAAGAGGAGCGGCAGCGAACCATTGAGGCAATTACCAGCACCGGACTCCCGGTTGTTCCTATGATCGGCCTGGCTGTGGGTGCTGGCCCATTTGAAACGAAGGAAGAGGCAAAGCGGGCACTGGTCACTATGCGTGAGGGCCCGCGGCTATTCTGCGAGATCGTCTATAGAGACTCGGTGAGCGGCAAGTACCCGCCGATTGCGGACTGATCCATCAAGCTAAACAGAGCCCGCTATGCGCGGGCTTTTTCATGCCCACGAGAAAGCGGCTCGCAAAATATATGCAGTAATGCATAACTACGCTTGCCAATGCCAAAGAACGTAAATACTGTATATAGAACCAGTATAGATAAGGAGCGCCACATGCCCAGTCCAGCTTTCACCACATCGAAACTGTCCTCGTCGTATGAGTCGGCAGGCCGCCGCCTGCAAGCCCTGATCGCTGCTCCAAGCGTTCAAAAGGTACAGGCGGTCACAGTGGCGAGGCTGGATCACGAATCACCAGAGGACTGGCAGCGCCTACTGGATGAGATCGGCGAGACCTCTGGCGTCCGGGTCGAGACCCTGGAGGGCGGCACCGTCAGAATCGGCTGGCGAGAATACTGCGACGCATAAATGAGCCCGCCATTGAGCGGGCTTTTTATCGCCTCTAAATTTCAGCAATCTGAATTAATTTATTCAGCATGCTTGACACGGTTATTTCAGCTTGCTTAAATTCGTCTCAAGCCAGCACCGAACACCGCCGGCCAGTAGCGAAAGCCGCGCCGCTCTTTAACAACCAGCGCCATGAACGACTACCCGGCCAGTCCGGTTAGGTCACTCCCGGCTCCATCGGTGGGAGGTCAGTAAACCGATGAACAAAACCGCACTTGCCTCTACCGGCGACCGGCGATCCGACAGGCCCGAAAGCCTGCCCACGCGCAGCCCACTGCGACGGCGGACGAGGTGGTGACCGAACTGAGTGAATGACCTGGTAAGCGGGTGCGGAGAAACACGGAATTTTTCACTGATGCACCTGGTGACGGGTGCATTGGGAAAACAACCGGGAGTAAGTGAGATGGCCTACTACAAGACAAGCGATGCCGGTGTTCTGGCGGCTTGGAAGGCGTACAGAGAAAGCGCGGATCGTTTGCAGGTGCTGGGCGAGGAGTTCGCGAAGCGTTATGTAGGCGCCACCGCCCTGTTCCAAACCAGCGTGCACAGCGGTCGTAACTTCTACGGCCTGAAATTCAATCCGCCGATGCCGCAGCCGCTTTGGACAAAGCCAGATCCGAAGGCTGATGGTTCTCAGTTTCCGCGCTCGTCTCTTCCGCCGGGAACCAAAGGTGAAGAGCGTAAAGCGCTGAAGCTTGAGCTGGAAAAGCTTCAGGAGGAATTCAAATCCCATAAGCCCAAGGATAAAGCTGATCTCCAGCCCTTTTTGGATGCCATGGGCCTCGGCAGCGGCGCTTTGTTTTTCGCTGGCTATAAGCAGGTAGCCACGCCTGACTGCATCTACATCAGCACCTCAGCAAAGCCAAATGGCGTGATGACCGAAATCCTCGGCAGTGAGTTTGAGGCTGTCGAACGAGCCAATCCTTGACCAACCAGCGCCACGACAGCCTGTCGTTAACTGCCCGATCCTCTCTATGAGAGCGCATCGGGGTGTGATCTGAGTACCGTCTGGCTGCGTGATAGCCATGTCAGGCAAACGTCATGCAGATCACACCCCGATGCGGACGAAGCTGCCGCCTATAACCGCCCACCCGCATCACCGCAACAAGCAGATGAATGCCAGGGCTGACTGGCAAGTGTAAGACCTGAGGGATCGCGGGAATCGTGGCCGGTAGAGTGAGTAAGCGCCCAGATGGCCACGGCGAGTCCAAGAATAAGCGGCTGAAACCTTCGCCCCGGTGAAACTCCGGTGTCACTAAGGCCGCTAATAGTCATGCCGGGATCAGCTCCGGCC